>NZ_JAMYTM010000004.1:0-285949 GCF_040322475.1 Mesorhizobium sp. M0140
CGCAGGGGCGGTCTTCGCCCGGCCTGTGGGTGGGGTTCTAGGTCTTCCACCCAAAAAACCTCCCGTTTTTTCCGCGGCCGGCGGCGCGGTCGCGGTTATACTGGGGGGCGGGGTTGCCCCGGCCCCACGGTTCATAGGCCAGCCTACATGCCGAGCGAAGCTTTGTAGAGCTTGATCTGGTTGTCGCGGCCGATCTGGTCGGTCAGCTTCTCCCAGGCCGCCGCAATGGCGTCGGCGCCTTCCTGCGCCTTCATCTTGCCGGCGAAAGTGTTGGCCAGGATGTCCTCGGCGGCGCTGTAGTACTGGAAGATGCCGGGGATGCGTGGCTCGATCGCCGCGTTCGGATGGTTGTAGCTGTCGGATTCCGACTTGAGGTAGGAGGTGATGAACGCCTCGTCGTAGCCGGCCGCCACCCATTCGGGAATGTCGAAATGCGAGTTGCGGTAAGGCTGGAAGCCCGATGGATACATCGCCGTCCAGATCGACAGGTCCTTGCCGCCGAGATGAGCGGCGGCGGACCATGCCGCCTTCTTCTTCTTTTCGTCGGCATCGACGCGGGCCATGACATAGACGCCCCAGCCGAGATAGGCGCAGTTGGGCGCATAGTTCGGGCCGCTGGCGAGCTTGTCCCAGGCGCCGGTCTTCGCATTGTAGACATCGTCCGAGCCAGGCAGGATCGAGAAGCCGGTGACGTCGCCGACGACGGAAGAGTCGTTGGTCTTGACGTTGGAGCCGACGTCGCCCCACCAGGTGACCATCGAGCCGGTGCCGGCCAGGAACTGCTGGAAGGCGGTCGTGTTCGGATCGGCGTTGATCTGGTCGGCGGGTTCGGACGGCAGCGCGTCGATGACGTCCTGGATGGCGCGCACCCAGGCCGGATTGTTGACGCGCGGCTTCATCGTGTCGGCGTCGAACAGCCAGGCCTTGTCGTCCGGATGCTTGGCATAGGCGCTAGCGCGGCTGCCGAGGAAATAGAAGCCGAAACCACCCCACGCCTTGGGCGCGTCGAGATAGCCAAAGACGTCCTGGTCCTTGAGTTTCTTTCCCTTGAGGAACTTCGTCACCGCCTGGACCTGCTGCCAGGTCTTCGGCACGCCCCATTCACCTTCGCCGCCGCCGTCCTTCCAGGCCTTGGCGAGGTCGGCATCGGTAAACACGTCGGTGCGGTAGTTGAAATTGTGCGCGTCGCCGTCGACGGTCACGCGGTATTGCTTGCCGTCCCAGGTGCCGACCGGCGGCTGCAGATAGGCCACGACGTCCTTCATGTCGATCTGGTCCTTGACCCAATCCGGCATTTCCGAGGTCAGGCCCTTGCCGCAGACATCGCCTTCGAACGGCGCGCCCATCTCGATGATGTCGAAATCGACGGTGCCGGTGGCGATCGACTGCTGCAGGCGGGCGTTGTAGTCGGCCTGCGCCAGGTCGATCCAGTTGATCTTGGCGCCGGTATAGGTCTCCCATGGCTTCAGGAAGCCGCGGAACAGCACATTGTGCAGGTTCTGGTTGTTGAGACCCATGAAGGTCAGCTCGACGCCGGCGAATTCGCCTTCCTTGACGTTGGCCTTGGTCGCCTCGAGGCAGAGTTCACCGACCTTCTGGAAATCGGCGTCCGTCGGCTGGCCTTTGCCGACGCCGGGGATCTGCAGGATTTTGGAGCGCAATTCGCTTGCCGCGGAGGCCGGTCGCGTCAAGGCGCCAAGTCCGGCGCCGGATGCGGCTGCGATCGCGGCCATGCTGGCCGCGCCCTTCAATATGTCGCGCCTTGTGGCGCCGGCACGAACCAGTTTCTCGTAAAGACCCGTTCTCATCGCCTATTTCCTCCCAGAACATCAGTGTGAATAAATCGGCCAACTGTCGGACGCTGGAGCGCCAAGGATGCTCCCCGGTTCGGAAACGAATTAGGCAGGACCCCACCCTGCGTCGATTGAAATTCCCTGCGGATCGGGTACCGACATTTTGACCAGCGCCTGCCACTATTCTCACAACCAAACGCCGTGTCAACGAGAGCGGGTTTTTATCTATAAGAGACCGACTTGCCCTGGCAGGTCGCGTTGGGTAGCTTCTGCGCCTACGGCTAATGGAGCCGATGGGGGAGATATGGCGCAAGTCGCGATCAGCAAGGTGGCCAAGGCCTTTGGAACGGTCAAGGTTCTGCACGAAGTCAGCGTCGATATCGCAGACGGACAGTTCGTGGTGCTGGTTGGCCCTTCGGGTTGCGGCAAGTCCACGTTGCTCAGGATGGTGGCTGGGTTGGAGACCGTCTCCGCCGGCACGATCGCCATCGGCGACCGCGTCGTCAATCATCTGCCGCCGGCCAAGCGCGACATCGCCATGGTGTTCCAGAACTATGCGCTCTATCCGCACAAGACGGTCGAGCAGAACATGGCCTTTGCCCTCAAGCTCAGGAAAACCGATCCGGCCGTGGTCGCCGAGCGGGTCAAGCGCGCCGCCGATATCCTCGACCTCAACCCTTATCTGAAGCGCTATCCCCGCCAGCTTTCCGGCGGCCAGCGCCAGCGCGTGGCCATGGGCCGCGCCATCGTGCGCAATCCGCAAGTGTTCCTGTTCGACGAGCCGCTCTCCAATCTCGACGCCAAGCTGCGCGTGCAGATGCGCACCGAGATCAAGGAGCTGCACCAGCGGCTGAAGACCACTACCATCTACGTCACCCACGACCAGATCGAAGCCATGACCATGGCCGACAAGATCGTCGTCATGCGCGACGGCCGCATCGAGCAGGTCGGCGCGCCGCTCGAACTGTTCGACAGACCGGCCAACCTGTTTGTCGCCGGCTTCATCGGTTCGCCCTCGATGAACCTGCTCAAGGGCGTCATGCGCAAGGGTGCCAGGCCCGGTGTCGACATTGCAGGCACGCTGTTCCCGATTGCACCAGGCAATGCAGCGCAGGATGGCCAGGCTGTCGTCTATGGCGTGCGCCCGGAGCATCTCGAGATCCATCCCGATGGCGTGCCAGCGAAGATTTCGGTGGTCGAGCCGACCGGCTCGGAAACGCTGGTGTTCCTGCGCTTCGGCGACGGCGAGATGGTGGCGCTGTTTCGTGAGCGGCACGACTTCAAGCCCGGCGACACGCTGACCCTGAAGCCCCGGCTCGATCAGATCCACCTTTTCGACGCAGAGACCGGCAAGCGTCTCTGATCCCAACTCACGAGGAATACCATGCTCAAAGGCATCAACCCGCTGCTCAATGCCGACGTGCTGCAGGCATTGCGGGCAATGGGGCATGGCGATGATCTGATCATCGCCGACACCAATTTTCCGTCCGATTCGGTGGCGCGCCAGACGGCGCTCGGCCGCGTGCTGCGCATCGATGCCTCGGCGGCGCAAGTGGTCAAGGCGGTGCTGTCGCTCTACCCGCTCGACACATTCGTCGATGATTCGGCCGCACGCATGGAGATTGTCGGCAAGCCGGACGAGATTCCGCCCGTGCAAAGCGAAGTGCAGAAGGAGGTCGACAACGCCGAGGGCAAGTCGTGGCCGATGATCGCGGTCGAGCGTTATGCTTTCTACGAGCGCGCCAAACAGGCCTATTGCGTGATCCAGACAGGTGAGCGCCGCTTCTACGGCTGCTTCGCCTTCCGCAAGGGCGTCGTGCCGCCGGATGCGGAGTAGCGGCATGGCTTCGGGCAAGCCGGTCGTCATGAAGCCGGTCGTCATCCTGGGTGTGTTCGTCGCCGACACCGCCTACAGGGCGCAGCGGCAGCCGCGCATGGGCGAAACCATCCTCGGCACATCCTTCACGCTGGGGCCGGGCGGCAAGGGCTCGAACCAGGCCGTGGCCGCCGGGAAGCTCGGCGCCGACGTCACCTTCCTCACCCGCCTCGGCGTCGATCCCTTCGCCGACATGGCCAGGCAGACCTGGGCGCAGGCGGGCGTCAAGAATGCCGTCATCGACACGCCGGAAAGCTACACCGGTGCCGCCTACATCTTCGTCGAGGAGACCACCGGCAACAACGCCATCATCGTCAGCCCCGGTGCCGCCATGCTGATCTCGTCAGCCGATATCGAGGCCAATGCCGGGCTGATCGGCGGTGCCGCGTCTTTGTCACCCAACTCGAACAGCCGATCGAAGCAGCCATGCGGGCGCTGGAGATCGCGCGTGGGGCAGGGGTGACGACGATCCTCAATCCGGCCCCCGCGGCAAAGCTTCCCGACCGCATCTACACGCTCTGCGACTACCTCACACCCAACGAGACCGAGACGGAGGAACTGACCGGGATGAAGGTGTCCTCGGTCGACGAGGCGCGGCGCGCCGCGGACAGCCTGCTCGAAAAGGGGGTCGGCACGGTCATCGTCACGCTCGGCGACAAGGGCGCGCTTTTGCACTCTAAGACCCGCTCGGACCATGTTCCAGCCGTCAGTGCCGGGCCGGTGGCCGAAACCACGGGGGCAGGCGATGCCTTCAATGGCGGGCTTGCCGCAGCACTTTCGAGGGGCGTGGAGCCGCTGCAAGCGGTGCGCTTCGCCTGTGCCGTCGCTGGCATTTCGGTGACCCGGCCAGGGACCGCGCCGTCAATGCCGACGCTTCGGGAGGTCGAGGCGCTGCTGGCTGGGGGATAAGATCGGCTTGGCTGACTGGCCGCTGACGCCGCCTCCGGCCAGTTCTTGAGGCCCTATGGTTTTTTCGAACGCAAGCTTGTGGAGATATTGCGCAGCGGGCCTGTGAAGCGCCAGCTTCTGGACTGATGCAAGGCCGCGACTTGCATCTGGCACGCTTGCAACCTTTGTTCGATCTCGTCCTTCTCGTTCCTGGCATCCGAAGCGGCGCTCTGCAGCCCGACGCTGCTTTGGTGAGCCGCCTCAAGCGCACTGCGCAACCTTGAGATTTCAGAATGCAATGTCGCCTTCTCGGCTTCAGCGCTTGCAAGCATCGGTCGGATCGTCTGCACATCCTCCCAGGCAAGGCGCGCTACCAGATCCCCGACGGCACGGCGCATCTGCTCGCTCCAGGCCCTGGGATCAACGCGCATGAGGCGCGAGTATTCGGATTGTTCCTTGCTGGCGTTCGGTATCCAGACTCGCAAGGCCGAAGGCCACCAGCCGGCTCTGTCGGCGATATCAAGCAGTGTGGCGAGTTGGGATACTGCGGAGTGCCGTGATTTTTTCCATGCGGCGCTGAAATGCAGGACGGTTGGAACGCGGCAATAGGTGAAGGGGTTTCGCGGATTCTCGCGCATGATTCGCCGCCACAATTGCCAGTCCCCGGCCGATGCGACGTCTTCGGGCCAGACATCTCGCGACGGCAGGCAATCGGCCCGATACAGGAAGCAACTGGCGGGTATCGTGTTGCCGACCTCAGTGAACCCCCTGAACTCGTCGGCCAGGTCCAGATTGGTCAGGAAGGGGGCTGCGATGCCATCGGTGGAAACCCACAGCGCCTGACTGTACGCGATGGCAGCTCCAGTTTTGAGGCCATCCGCCAGGATCTCAAAATGATCCGGAAACAGGAGGTCGTCATCGGCGGCAAAGCCAATCAGCTCGCCGCGTGCCTCACGCAGCACGATGTTGCGGTTCGCGTAGCCGAAGTTCGGCGCCTTGGGGAGATCGAAGAAACGAATGCGGCTGTCATGGAAGGCTTCGACCACCTCGGCCGTGCCGGCCGCGCAGCCGTCGCCGACGACCAGCAATTCAAAATCGTCGACGGTCTGGTCCAGCACCGATTGGATAGCCACACCGATGACATCCACGCGCGAGTGCGTCGGCATGAGGATGGAAAAGCGGGGCTTGCTCACCATCCCTTCGCGCTGCCGAAATCATGGGGGATGAGATCGGTATCGATCGGCAGGCGATACTTATCGGGATTTGCGTGATCGTATTGTATCGTTGGGAAGTTGATGGCGACCACGTCGGATGTTCCGATGTTTCGGTCGGCATGCCAGACAAATTTCGGAATATTGACCAGGCGTGGATGATTGCTGGAGAGGTAAACCTTCGAAATCTTGCCGTATGTGCTGGATTCGGGGCGAGGGTCATAAAGGACCAGTTCCATCTCGCCGCTGATCACAAAATAGCGGTCCTCGTGCAGCTTGTGCAGGCCCCACCCTTTCACCAAGCCAGGGCGAATTGTGAACATGTAGGAAAAGACCAGCGGGTCGGCATGCCAACCCCAGCGCGGGTCATAGATCTCCGTGACGCTGCCGCGGTCGTCATTGTGCCGGATGCTGTCGAAAAAGGACATGCCGTCCACAAGAGGCGTGGTGCTTTGCCGCTGCTCGTCCAGAGTCCGTTGATCCTGCTGGGCGGCGGCAAGTGTGGTCTCCAGAAGATTCAGGCTGGTGTGATCGCTCATGAACAAAGTCCCCGCTGTTTGACTGCCTTCAGATCGACCTTCCTCTCACAATTTTCGATGGATGTCCTGATCGAGCTCACAGGTTCGTGCAGCCATGATGACTTTTTCGGGGGCGGTTGGATGGGATCGGAGACAGGGGATGGCCAGACGTGCGGGTGCGCGCCGGCGTGCGACTGACAGGATTTGGGCGGCGCCTTGCTTGCGCCGGTTGACGCGACCAGAGCGCGGCGTCGTCAATGCCGACGTTGCAGAGGCGGTTCCTGGGTCTATGCTTGGGAGATCAAACTCAGATCCGAGACAATCCGAGTTGCCTCATCCAAGATGATTTTTTGACAATCAATGTCGACATTTCTCTGAAGCCAAGGGCTTGATACCCTTGAGAGAAATGGCGCGAGTGACGGGGCTCGAACCCGCGACCTCCGGCGTGACAGGCCGGCACTCTAACCAACTGAGCTACACCCGCGCATGGCGAACACGTGTCAGCCGTGTTCGTCGTTGGGGCGCTGGATAAGGGGTTCGCCACCGGGTGTCAAGCGTGACAGGACAGCATAACAGCAAACAGGAGAAGGTTTTTTGACAGCCGGCGTTTTGTTGGCAAAACCGGCATCCAACCAGGGCGTCCTGCATTCATTTGGCCTTGCGAAGCGGACCCTGACCGCTTAAAGGTCCGGCCCGGAGCGGGCGATTAGCTCAGTTGGTAGAGCGCTTCGTTTACACCGAAGATGTCGGCGGTTCGAGCCCGTCATCGCCCACCATTCCATAGTCCATTCAAACTGTTGCCAGACACGGACCCGAGTCGTCTGGTTCGTGCTGCACTCAAGGCGGCAACAGACGGAAATCATTGCCCTCGGGCAGCAGCTGTCCGCCATCGACAACAATGGTCGTGCCGGTGATGTAGCTGGCATCGTCGGAGGCGAGGAACAGGAAGGCGTTGGCGACGTCGCGCGGGCTGCCGAGGCGGCCGAGCGGAATGGAGTCCTCCATGTTCTTGATGTAAGCCGCGCCGCGATGCAGCTCGATGGCTTCGGTCAGGATGTTGCCGGGCTCGACGCCGTTGACGGTGATGCCGTAGCCGGAGAATTCCAGTGCGGCGGCGCGGATGAAGCCGTTGATGCCGGCCTTGCTGGCCGAATAGTGGCCATGGCCCGGGCTGGTGACATGCGGGCCGGTAATGGACGAGGTGTAGAGCATGCGGCCGAAGCCTTGCGCCTTCATCGGCACCAGGGCCGCGCGGCTGGCATTGAAGGTGCCGCGCAGATTGACCGCCATGACGCGGTCCCAGTCATCAGTGCTGGTGTTCTCGATCAGCTGCCAGGGATAGATGCCGGCATTCTGCACGATGACGTCGAGGCGGCCATGGAGTTTGAGCGCCAGCGCCACGGCGGCCTCGGCGTCGCTCATTTGCGAGATGTCGGTGCGGATGAAGGGGACGCCCAACTCGCCAGCGGTGGCTTGCCCGGCCTCGACCTCGGTGTCGGCGAGCACCAGCCTCGCGCCTTCCTCGGCAAAGCGTAGCGCGATGCCCTTGCCGATGCCGCGGGCGCTGCCGATGATCAGCGCTACCTTGTCTTGTAACCGATTGGTCATGCGAGCCGTCCTGTCATGCGAGTCTTTGGCGAATGGTTTGCTTGAAGGCGTCGAGCAGCACGGCCGCCAGCACCAGCAGGCCGTGGATCACCTGGGTGAAATTGGCCGGCAGGCCCATCAAATTGATCGCCGTGTTGATGGCCGAGAGCAAAAGCACGCCGGCATAGACGCCGGGGAGGGTGCCGACACCGCCTTTCAGGCTGACCCCGCCGATGACGACCGCGGCGAACGCGTTGAACAGCAGGCCGACGCCGAGATTGGCGGTGGCGCCCGAGGTGCGGATCGCCAGCAGCCAGCCGGCAAGGCCGGCAATGGCGCCGGCGAGAACGAAGGCGATGATGAGATTGCGGTTGACGCGGATGCCGGCGCGGAAGGTCGCCGTCTCGTTGCCGCCGATCATCACCAGATGCCGGCCGAACGGCGTCTTGGCCATGATCAGCGAAAAGACGACGAAGCAGCCAACCGCGATCCAGGCGGTCAGCGGCAAGCCGATCAGGCGCTGGATGCCGAACCAGCGGATGGCCGGCGCCAGGTCCTGTGCCGAGCGGCCGCCTGACACGACCAGCACGAGGCCGCGCACCCAGATGTAGGACGCCAAGGTAATGATGAAGGCGCTCATCTTCACCTTGACCACCAGATAGCCGTTGAAGGCGCCGATGAGGCCGCCGACTGCCAGCGCCAGCAGCAGCGAAACCGGAACCATCAGCCATTCGGGATGCAGCTGCACGCCCATGCCGATGCCCGACGAGCAAAACAGGATGCCGACCGCCATGGCGCTGAGCGCTGCGACGGATTCGACCGACAGATCCATGTGGCCGGCGATGATCACCAGCGCCAGGCCGATCGACATGACGCCGAGCACGCTGGAAGCCTCGATGATGTTGGCGAAAATGCCGAGCTGAAAGTAGTTCGGGACAAAGATGGAGAAGACCACCAGCACGAACAGCAGCATGAACCAGACGAGGTTGTCGAGTACGAACTCCAGGGCTTTGCGTGTGCGCGGGTTCATGGGCTGATCCGGTTGGCGCCCCCGCGAAATCAACTCGATTTCGTCGGGTTAAGGCGCGGATTCAAATTCGCCACGGCATCCTTTCGGACGCGGCGTTGTGAAAGGGCAGGCTCCGGGCTGCTATGGCCCGGAGCGCTTTCAATGACTATTCGACCGACTTGACGGTGTCCGTCGGTGGCTTCTGGTTGCCCCAGAAGGCCGGATTGTCGACGTTTTCCTTGGTGATGGCGGCACCGGGGATCTTGATGTTCGGACCCCAGGCTTCCGTGGTCACGGTCGATTTCAGGCCGAGCACGTCGTATTCGCCGGGCTTGATCTCCTGCTTCTTGACGATCTTGTCCATGAACATGGCGACAGCCGCGGCCTGCGCGTAGAGCGGCTGCTCGATTTCGGCGTTGAGCCAGCCCTTGCGGATCAGGTCGAGGCCGACCGGAGCGCCGTTCGAGCTCATCAGCATGACGTCGCCCGGCTTCTTGCCGGCCGCCTCGAGCGAGGCGACGGCGGCGACTGATAGGTGCGCGGCATGGCTGAAGATCAGGTCGATGTCGGGGTTGGCCAGCATCTGGTCGGCAACGATTGTGCCGGCATTGCTGGCTTCCCATTGCATGGCCGGAAGCGAGATGATCTTGACGTCCGGAAACGCCTTCATCTTCTCCTCGAAGCCCTTCTGGATGTCGAGCGTATAGGGATCGCCGGGATCGCCGAGCACCTGCAGAACCTTGCCCTTCACCGAGCCGTTCTTGGCTTTCAGCAGCTTCTCGGCCTGGTCGGCGGCGACGTAGCCGATCTCGACCGTTCCGGCGACAGAGGTGAAGTCGGATGGCGTTGAGGTGATCTGGCGGTCGAACTCGACCACTGGGATGCCGGCGGCGCGGGCTGCCTCGATCGACGGTTTCAGTGCATTGAAGTCAACTGCCGCCAGGATGATGGCCGCCGGCTTCAGCGCGATGACATCGTTCATCTGCGATTGCTGGGCGTCGGTCTTGTTGTCGGCGTTCAGCGTCTTCATCTCGTAGCCGGTCTGCTTCAGGAACAGTTCCAGCGCGCTCACCGATCCGGTCTGAAACTCGTCCAGCAGGGTCGGCACCATATAGTAGACGATACCCTTGGACTGGGCGAATGCCGGCGTGAGCGTGGCAAAGGCCAGTGCAAGGATACCGAAGACAGCAAGAAGTATTCGCTTCATGTCGTTCGCTCCTCTTAAGCCGGACCCCTCTTTGTCCCTCAGCCTGTCGGTCCGGCACCGGCAAGCGTCTCACCGGTGATCATGTTGATCACCGCATCGGGACTTGTTTTATTGCGTGCGACATCGCCGGCCACGACGCCTTGGCGGATCACCACGATCCGGTCGGCGACCTGAAAAGCCTGCTGCATGATATGGGTGATGATGACGACGCCGATGCCCTGGTTCGCCACCTGGCGGATCATGTCGAGGCCGCGCCGCGTCTGTTCGACCCCGAGCGCTGCGAACGGTTCGTCGAGCAGCACCAGCTTGCCGCCCCAATGCACGAACCGGTTGAGCTCGATGGCTTGCCGCTGGCCGCCCGAAAGGTGCTCGACATTGGCGCGCAGCGAGGGAATGCGGGTGCCGGCACTGGCCAGCGCCTTTCCGACGACGGCTTCCATGGCGCGCTCGTCGAGCACGGGAATGCCGAAAACCTGTCTGGTGATTTCGCGGCCCATGAAGAAATTGGCGACCACGTCGACATTGGTGCACAGCGACAGGTCCTGGTAGACGGTCTCGATGCCGGCTGCCTTGGCCTCTGCGGGCGACCGGGCAAGGAACTCCTTGCCCTCGAACAGCATTCGGCCGGAGGTCGGCTCCAGTCCGCCGGCGATAATCTTGACCAGTGTCGATTTGCCGGCGCCGTTGTCGCCCAGCAGCGCCACGACCTCGCCCTTGCCGATCGAGAAGCTGATGCCCTTGAGCGCTTCGATCGCGCCATAGTTCTTGGTGACGTTGTCGAGCACCAGCAGGGGTTCACTCATGCCGCAATCTCCCTGCCTTTGAGAAGGTCGCGCTCGCGTTCGCGTTCGGCCGCGAACATCTGCCCGAAGCGAGGTGACAGCACCCCGGAAACCGCAAGGGCGGCGGCGCCGCGCAGCACGGAATGCTGCCCGCCGCGTGCGACCACAACCCTGGGCGTCGTGCGGTCCTTGCGAGCCGAGACGGAGTTGTGCAGGCCTCCGACCGAACCAGCCAGCATTTCGAGCAGGTCGGCGGACGCCAGCCCGCCGAGGATGACCGTCTCCGGGTCGAACAGGTTCTCGATGACGGCGACGGCGTTGTGAAAGATCGGTGCGACTTCGGCGACCCAATCCGCCTCGCTGCCGTTCCAGCGCCGGAGCGCCTCGAGCGACAAATATCTTTCGAGACAGCCGCTGTTGCCGCACGGGCAAGCCTCGCCGCCCGGAATAACGGGAATGTGCCCGATCTCGCCGGCATTTCCCCAGGCGCCGCGCAAGGCGCTGCCGTCATGAACCATGACGCCGCCAAGGCCGACGCCGAAATAGAGATAGTAATATTCGGAAAACTGGGCGCCGAGGCCGTAGAGGCGCTCGCCCATGGCGGCTGCTGCCATATCGGTTTCAAAGAAGGCCGGCAATCCGGTGGAGGCCGCCAGCCGTTCGCGCAGCGCTACATCCTTCCAGCCGGTCATGGTGGTCGGCCCCACGAAACTCATGGACTCCACGTCGAATGGGCCGGGCAGGGCCATGCCGACGCCTAGCACCCGTCCGCCAGCCCGTAGTCTGGTCAATTCCACCACCATCGCCCCGATCAGCTCGAAGGCGTGGTCCGGCGTCGCATTTGGCGCCTCGCGGTAGATGCTCTCGATCACGTCGCCGCTCAGATTGATCAAGGCGGCGCTGATACCAAGCGGAGTGATGTGGATGCCGACGGCATAGCCCCCATCGGGGTTGATCCGGAGCGTCGCTGGCGGCAGGCCGCGCCCCTTCGGCTCTTCGCGCAGCGACAGGATGTAGCCCTGATCTTCCAGTTCGCGAACGATGGTCGACACCGTCTGGACGGTGAGGCCGACGCGCCGGGCGATCTCGCCGCGGGCGATAGGTCCATGCAGGCGGATGGACTCAAGCACGATGCGCCGGTTGTACGGCCGCCCGAACTCCTGATTGGTCCCCCGCAGTGCCATGATTGCGCCCCTTAGGAGAGCGCAGCTTTGCATTGCTTATTTATTCAGTCAAATGGAATTCAAAAATAAATTCACGACGAAGTTTTCCAGGGAAGGCTTTCGAGGACGTATTCGGTTCAGGACCTGCTCACACGCCGCCCTGGCTGATTGCCGCCATGTCGAAACCGTTTCAAAGGTGGGCGGACCCCGCGACCGTTGATCCGACAAAGCATGGAGCAAAGATGATCGAATTGCCGTTTGCCCGCGACGAGTACCAACAGCGGCTACGAAAAATCCGCACCGAGATGGCGAAGCGCGATCTCGAGCTCCTTGTCGTCAACGACGTTGCCAACCAGCATTACATCACCGGCTACGATGGCTGGTCGTTTTATACGCCGCAGGTGGTGCTGGTTCCAATCGAGGATGTCGAGCCGGTCTGGATCGGGCGCGCCATGGATGCGGCAGGCGGTCTTCTGACCGCCTGGATGAAACCGGAAAACGTGGTCGGCTTTCCGGAAGATCATGTTCAGCGCGTCGATCGCCATCCCATGGACTGGATCGCGAACTGGATCGTCGCCAGGGGCTGGGGTGTCAGACATATCGGCATCGAACTCGAAGCCTATTATTTCTCCCCCAAGGCGCACGCCCGGCTTGTCGCCGGACTTCCCAACGCAAAATGGCACGATGCCGACCTGCTGGTGAACTGGATCCGCGCGGTCAAATCGGCGCCCGAGATCGCGTATTTGCGCAAGGCATCGACCCTGGCCGAAGCGGCCGTCACGCGGGCTTTCGAGGTGATTGCGCCGGGTGTTCGCGAATGCGATGCCATCGCCGCCATCCAGGCGGCGCAGATTGCGGGCAGCCCGGATTTTGCCGGCGACATCACCGCGCTTCCACCGACAATCCTCGGTGGCGAGAATGCCTCGGCGCCGCACATCATGTGGAGCGACAGGCGGTTCGGGGAAAACGAGACGATCGCGCTGGAACTTGCCGGCGTCTGCCGCCGCTATGCCGCCGGCCTCGCCAGGACCATGCAGCTTGGCAAGACGCCGACAAATGTTTCGGACACGGCAAAAGCGGTGATCGAGGGTATGGATGCGGTGCTCGACGCGGTCAGGCCGGGAACATCAGCCGAAGCCGTCGAAGCCGCCTGGCGCAAGGTCATCCAGCGCTACGGACTGAAGAAGGAATCGCGCATCGGCTACTCCATCGGGGTTGCCTATCCGCCGGATTGGGGCGAGCACACGATCAGCCTCAGGCCGGGCGACAAGACCGTGCTTGAACCGGGCAATGTCGTTCATTCCATCCTCGGCATGTGGATGGACGGCTGGGGCATCGAGATCAGCGAGACCATCCTGGTCACCGAAACCGGCCATGAGACCCTGACGAAGTTCCCGCGAGAGATCCATGTCAAATCCTGAGGGTTCGGCCACGGCGGATGGTGTTGCGAAAACCGTGACGACCGATATCGCCGCCGGAATTCTCGATCGGATGATCGAGGTCCGCCGCCATCTGCACCGCAATCCCGAGCTCTCGAACCAAGAGGCCGGCACGCAGCGTTATCTCAGGCAGATGCTGGTGGATCAGGGGATTGCCGACATTCGCGACGTCGCCGGCTTTGGCCTTGCCGTCGATATTGTCGGCACCGGCAAGCCGTCAAATCGAAAGATCGCCATTCGCGCCGACATCGATGCCTTGCCGATCGAGGAGGAGTCCGGCGTCGATTATGCATCGACGAATCCAGGCGTGATGCATGCCTGCGGTCACGACGCCCATGCATCGATGGCTTTCGCAGTGGCCGCGCATCTTCACCGGTCGCGGGACAGTTTTGGCGGCACCGTTCGCCTCATCTTCCAGCCGGCCGAGGAAGACGAACCGTCGGGCGGCAGGCGGGTGGTGGAAGAGGGGCTTCTCGACGATATCGATGCCGCCATCTGCGTCCACGTCGATCCCTACACGCCGACCGGCAAGATCGCCGTCGGCTCCGGTCCCTACACTCTGGCCTGCGATACGTTCGATGTGGCCGTCATCGGCTCGGCCTCGCACGCGGCAAAACCGCATGAAGGTGTCGATGCGTTGGCCGTGGCTTGCTCCCTGGTGAGCGAATTGCAGAAGATCGTTTCGCGCGAGATCGACCCGTACGATCCGCTGGTGATTTCCGTGACGGCCATCAACGGCGGCAACGCCTACAATGTCACCGCCGGCAAGGTCACGTTGAAAGGCACCATCCGCAGCGGCAGCGATGCAACCCGCGAGCGTGCCTGGCGCCGCATTCGTACGATAGCCGATGGGGTAGCGACCAGCCACGGCGCGCGTGTCGAGGTCGACATCCACAAGGGCGAACCGGGGGTTGTCAACGATGTCGAGATGACTGAACTGATTGCCGCCAGCGCCAAGGCCTGCATCGGTGCCGACAACGTCCTCAACACGCCCGGATGGACGATCGCGGACGACTTTGGCTACTACAGCGAGAAACGTCCTTCGGTCTATTTTCGGCTGGGAATCCGAAACGAGGCGATCGGATCGGTCTTTCCGCTCCATCACGCCCGGTTTCGTGTCGACGAGGCCGCGTTGGAGGTCGGCGCGGCCACCCTGGTTGCGGCAGCGACGGCGTTTCTGTCGATGGAAGCGCCTTAGTCAGCCATCATGATGGTCATCGGCGCATGGGGCAGGAGCCCAGGATCGCTTACAGATACTGGGCGACCTTCTTGCCGACCGTGAGGAAGCGCAAGGGATCGATCGCTTCGCCATTGTGGCGGACTTCGTAGTGCAGATGCGGGCCGGTCGAGCGGCCGCTGCTGCCGGTCTTGCCGATGACGGCGCCGGCGTCCAGTTTCTCGCCGACGGTGACGTCGATCTCGCTGAGATGCCCGTAACGTGTCGCAAAGCCATTGCCGTGGTCGACTTCCACCATGCGGCCATAGCCGCCGTTCCAGCCGGCCTTGGTGACGGTGCCGGGCGCGGTGACCTTGGCGGCCATGCCGATCGGCGCCCTGAAATCCATGCCGGAATGCAGTGCCGCGGTGCCGAGGATCGGGTCGGTGCGCACGCCGAACGGGCTGGTGACGGAGTGGCCCGGCGCGGGGTTGGTCAGCGGCAGCTGGCGCGCTTCGTTCTTGAGATGGTCGAGCGCGTCAAGCGCTTCGTCCAACTCCTTGACCTTGCTGTCGAACATCATCGAACTGTCGACCGGAATGAGCGGTCCGCCGACATCGCTGTCGCCCTTGCCGAAGTCGCTGTCGACGGGCAGTCCGGCCGCCTCGAGCGCCTGGGTGATGGCATCGGCGCTCTTGTAGGCATTGTCGGCAAGCGTGCTGATGCGGGTCAGTTGATCGCTCTCGATGGATCTCAGCGATTGGTTGATCGAGACGAAGAGCTTGTCGGCACGATCGGCGGCTGAATCGCTGGGCAGCGGATCGGAGCGGGTCGACCACAGCGAGAACGGCCTTGTGTCGCCGGCGCCGGGATCGGCGCTCAGGCTGGCGACCGCATAATTGCGCGCGGGCTCCTTGATGCTGCCGGTCACTTCGGCGCGTTTGTCCGGCTTCGCAACCGCTGCCGGATATTCGGCCGGCGCTGCGCCGACTTCGCTCTCGGCGCGTTCGAGCAGCGGGCCAAGGCGGCCGTGACGCTGGCTCAGCTGGCTCTGCCGTTCAAGCAGTTCGCTGACCTTGGTTTCCATCAGCTGCTGGTCGAGCAACTGCCGGCTGGTGATGCGGTCGACCTGGGCGCGAAGCGCCGAAATGCGATCTTCATAGGCTTGCTGCATGCGCGCCTGACGCGCCGTGGTGGCGCCGATCAGATCGTCGCGCAGCACGAGATAGGATGTGGCCATGAGGTAGCTTATGGCAATGGCGGCCAGCGCCGAGCCGATGAAGGCCGCCAGCCAGGGCCGGATCGTGAAATGCCTGATCTCGTTGCCCCGGGCGATGATGATCGTATGGGGCTCCTTACGCCTGCCGAAGACTGCGGACTGACCGGTTGCGTTCACGGGACCAAGCTTTCGTTTACGACACCACGACAGCTTGACTACACATTATTAAGGTTAACAAAGGCTTGCAGCGCCGACTTGTCCGCAGCGATTGCCCGCCAGGCGTGCGTAAGGTTGTAAGGGAAACCGGGCCGGCCTCGCCGGCAAAATCTCAAAGCGCACGAACGGCCTCGAGCACCTCTTCCGCATGGCCCTTGACGCGGACCTTGCGCCAAATCCCAGCGATCCGCCCGTCGCGGCCGATCAGGAACGTCGCGCGCTCGACCCCCATATACTTGCGGCCATACATCGATTTCTCGACCCACAGATGGTAGGCCTCGATCACCTTGCGCTCCTCGTCGGCGGCGAGGTCTATGGTGAGATTGTACTTCGACTTGAACTTGTCGTGCTTCTTGACGGGGTCGGGCGACAGGCCGATCACCACGGCGCCGGCCTTCTCGAACTCCGGCTTCAGCTGCGAGAAGCTGATCGCCTCCTGCGTGCAGCTTGTTGTGTCGTCCTGCGGATAGAAATAGAGCACGATGGGCTTGCCGGACGATGCGGCAAGGCTGACTGATCCGCCGCCGTCCCGCGGCAGGTCGAATTGCGGCGCGAGATCGCCTACGTCGAGGTCAGCCATACCGATGCCCTTGTTTGAGGTTACGCGCGAAGCCACACCGATATAGTGTCGGACGGGGATTCGTCCACGATCGAGTTCGTACAACGGAAAATTGCGTGGATCAGGAGCGACCGCAGCACGAGAAGATCCGGTTCAGGCGTGATGAGATCACCGACCTGGGGACCTTTCCGTCCGCCTGCCGTGTGCCGCCGCTCGGTCAGGCGTCGATCGGACGCGGTTTTCGCATCCTGTCGCGACTGTTCGCCGGTCTGGTCGCTTTCGTGCTGCTGGCCGCCATGCTCGTTTATCTGGTTGGCGCCTCCGGCATCGGAGCCGACCGGCTTCGCACCGAGGCGGAAACGGCGCTCGAGAAACTGGCGGGCGTCGATGTCAATGTCGCGGTCGGGCCTGCCCGCATCACGCTCGACGGTTCGAGTTTCATCGCGCTCCAGGTCAGCGACGTCAGCTTGAAGACATCGGACGGCAAGCCGATGGCCGATGCCGGCCGCGTGCGCTTCGGCGTGCGTCTGTTCCCGCTGCTGTGGGGGGATGTGCGGTTGACCAGCGCCAGGATCTCGGATGCCCGCATCGTCGTGGCTGCGATGCCGTCCGGCGGCGACTGGACCGCCGGCCTGCGCAATGGGGACGGCCTCATCGATCCGGAGAAGCTGTCCGCCGCGGTGTTCGGAAACATCAACCACGCACTCGATGCCGTGCGGGAGGATTCGCTACGCCGGATCGACCTTCGCAATGTCGAATTCGTGCTGCCCGAAACCGGAGCAATCAAGCTCGTCAAGATCACCGACGCCACCGTCGTGCAGTCAGGCCCGGGCGGCATGCAGTTCTCGTCCACGGCGGACATCGACGGCAGGACGGCTACCGTTGCCGCTTCCGCCTCCCGCGATATCGCGGCGCACCGCGTCACGGCACTGGATGCGAGCGTCGATCTGGCCGATACCGGCGACATGGCGGCCGCTGCCGGCAAGCTGGGAACCGTCGCGCTGAAGCTGATGGGATCGGAAGGGTTCGGCGCGAACGCATCGCGACTGACGGCCGCTTTGTCGTCGACGGGTTCTGTCCTCGATCTCGGCACGCGAGGACTGCTGCCGGCGGACGTCGATATCAATGCGACGCTGGTTGCGGGCAGCAACAAGATCCAGGTCGACAGATTGCTGCTGAAGACCGGCCGCTCGACATTCGATTTCGCCGGGTCGATCGGGCCGAAGCCGGCAAGCGGAGCGGTGGGTGAAGAACCCTCCTATCGCTACGACCTGACCAGCGACGGGTCATCGCTTGCGCCTTCGGAGTCGCCCGAGCCGGCGCTCACCTTCCTCGCCCGGATTGCCGGGGTCTACAATACGGTGAGCCACAAACTGGTCGCCGAGCAGATCGCGCTTCGGTCCGCCGGCTCCGGCGAGGTGCTTGGCACCGCTGCCGTGGCGTTCGTCGACGGCAAAGTGCCGGGGATCAATCTGGCGTTCAACATCCACGACATGCAGGTCTCTCACGTCAAGCAGCTGTGGCCGTGGTTTTCGGCGCGCAATGCCCGGCTCTGGGTGCTGGCCAATCTGTTCGGCGGCCGTGTCGTCGACGCCAACCTTCAGTTCCAGGTGGTGCCGGGCCGGCTCGGCAACGGCGTGCCGCTTTCGGCCGATGAGGTGTTCGGCCGCTTCCAGATCGAGGGATCGCGCTTCGACACCGCCGGCCGCATCCCGCCGATACGCGACGCGGTCGGTGTCGTCGGTTTCCACGGCAACGATGTCGATATCTCGCTCTCCTCGGGCACCGTCTACATGCCCAGCGGCCGCACCGTGGCGGCCAGCAACGGCACGCTGACCGTCAAGGCGGCCAACCGCCCGCCGGTCGTCGGCGCGCTCGATATCGACGTCGACGGCGAAGCGTCGGCCGTCGCCGAACTCGCATCCTACGAGCCGATCAACGCCATGCGCCATGTCGGCATTCTGCCGGAAGACCTGTCGGGCAGCGTCACCGGCCACGTCAAGGCTGATATTCCGCTGCAGTCGGGCGTCGACAGTTCGAAGCTCGATTGGCTGGTGTCGCTCGACTACACCGGTATGTCCTTGGCCAAGCCCTTCGAGGGCCAGATCGTGACGGATGCCGACGGTTCGATCACGGTCGATCCGGAGAAGGCGGTGATCTCCGCCAAGGCATTGCTGAACGGCATTCCGGCCGAACTCGATCTGGTAGAGCCGCTCAGGGATGACGGGCCGGCGCGCAGCCGCAAGGTGGCTCTGGTGCTTGACGACAAGATCCGCGCCGCCGCCATGCCCGGCCTGAAGCCGCTGCTTGCCGGAACGGTAAAGGTGGCGATCGACAAGAACGGCAGCGGCGACCAGAACGTCTCGGCCGACCTGACCAACGCCAGGCTGGACATTCCCTGGGCGGGCTGGAGCAAGGGGGCAGGGGTCCCCGCCAAGGTCACCTTCGTCATGACCAGGTCCGGCGAGACCATGACGCTGTCCGATTTCGACCTCGACGGAAAGACGTTCTCCGTCGACGGCAGCATCGTGCTGGTCAATGGCGCCTTGTCGTCGGCGCGGTTCAGCAAGGTCACCTTGAACAGGGGCGACGACGTTGCCGTGTCGGTGAAGCGGTCCGGCAAGGGCTATGCGGTCGACATATCGGGCAACGCGCTCGATGCCCGCTCGCTCATCAAGCAGTTCACCTCGGACGTCGACACGGCGACCAAGACCACCGGTTCCGACGCCATTTCCGTCAGCGCCGATGTCGACCGGCTGACGGGTTTCCACGACGAGCAATTGTCCAACCTGAAGCTCGACTACAGCGCGGCCGGCTCGCGGGTGAACGGGCTGAAGGTCAGCGCCACGGCAAGTTCAGGCGCCGCCATATCGATCAGCAACACCACTGGCGCCGGCCGGCGCACGCTCAACATGCAGTCCGCGGACGCCGGCGCCATCCTGAGATTCCTCAACATCTACGAGCATATGGAAGGCGGCGCGATCACGCTCGCACTGGCGGGGCCAAGCGACGGATCGCTCAAGGGCAAGGTCGACACCAGCAACTTTTTCGTCGTCAACGAACCGAAACTCGCCTCCATCGTCTCGACCACGCCGGCCGGCGACAACCGCAGCCTCAATCAGGCGGTCAAGGGCAAGCTGGACACATCGCGGGTGAAGTTCGAACGCGGCTACGCCGAGATCGACAAGGGCAGCGGCTATCTGAAACTGGCCAATGGCGTGCTGCGCGGACCGCGCATCGGGACGACGTTCCAGGGCACGCTCTACGACCAGAACAACAACATGGACATGACCGGCACGTTCATGCCGGTCTATGGCCTCAATCGCATCTTCGGCGAACTGCCCATCGTTGGCGCGCTGCTCGGCAATGGCCGCGACCGTGGCCTGATCGGCGTCACCTATCGGCTCAAGGGCAATGCCAACAAGCCGCTGCTGGACGTCAATCCGCTGTCGGTGATCGCGCCTGGAATATTCAGGTCGATCTTCGAGTACCGGTGAGCTTGGTCAGTTCGCGTATATTGCCAAACTGGTGCTTGTGAGTCCTGCCAAAAATCGGTTAGATCGGCGTGTTTTGGGAGGACTTAGAGCTAATGGTAAAAGAGGCCAACGTTACTTGGCGCTCAAAATATCAGAGCGATATCGAAAGCGGCGAGCTCACCGCGAAATTCAGCGCAGACGGCTCGCGTATCCTGCGTTGGTACATAGACTTTCGACACAAGCTGCTCCATGTGCACAAGGAGTTAAGTGCGCCAGAGCTGTTCATGCTTCAGCACAAAATAGACTCACTGATGGAGCAATGGGACGAAAGGGCGGACGAGCAGCACCGAAAGCGAAAAGTATTTGCCAGCAAATATCAGGCCGAGCAAGATACAGCTGAAGCAACGGTGCGGCTTGAAGGGCTGCATCGGCTTCTAACTCATACACTTGCGGTCAATGACCGCGTTAATTGGAATGCCCTCAAGGACCACAGCTTGTATGATGGCCCAATGACCTTTCAAAGGGCCATGCCTCAACGCAGGAGGCATGTCGAGCCCAAATTCACACCCCCAGACATCTCATTCTTCGACAACTTATTCGGTAGGGCAAAGCGTCGGATAGCGGATGCCCAAGCGCGATTTGAGCGAGAGAAGTCCGATTGGCATACTTTGGAGCAGAGAGAGACCGGCAAGCTTAATCAGTCGATTGCCCATTGGACAGCCGAAAAGGCAGAGTTTGAAGCAACTGCGCAGCGACAGAGGCGTGAATTTCTAGAAAGGCAGGCTGCGGCCAATCAACGTGTCGATGCCTTGGTCGCGAATGTCGCAAATGGCGATCCGCAAGCGGTCATAGAGCACGCGACGCTGGTTCTCGATGCCTCAGATTATGACGAAATGTATGAAAAGTCTTATGAAATTGAATACGCCTCGGACGCAAAAACTTTGATGCTCGAATATCAGTTGCCATCGCCAGATGAACTGCCGGTCGTTAAATCCGTTCGCTTCGTCGCTGCGACGGGCGAACTGAAAGATACCCATATCTCAGAGAAAGAGCAGAAGGCAAACTATGACTCAGTCTGCTACCAGATTTGCCTTCGAACCATTCATGAACTGTTTGAGGCCGACGAGTCCGACAATCTGCAAAGTGTATTGTTCAACGGCATTTCGACGTTCGTCGACCGGACAACAGGTCGGGATACGACATCGTGTATCATGTCGATTTTGGTGAACCGCGAGGACTTCCTTAGAGTTGACCTTCGGCGTGTCGATCCGAAGGCTTGCTTCAAAAGCCTCAAGGGCGTGTCTGCTTCTTCACTTGCAGCACTGGCACCCATCCCTCCCGTTATGGTTCTGAACAGGGAAGACAGGCGTTTTATTGACCCGCGCATGGTTATGGATACGCTTGATACTGCGATGAATTTGGCCTCCATGGATTGGGAGGATTTCGAACATCTCGTTCGCGAACTCTTCGAAAAGGAATTTGCTTCACGTGGAGGCGAGGTAAAGGTCACGCAGTCGAGCAATGATGGAGGAGTTGACGCTGTAGCTTTCGATCCCGACCCCATTACTGGCGGGAAGATCGTGATCCAGGCTAAGCGATACACTCGAACAGTCGGCGTTGCAGCCGTCCGTGATTTATACGGAACTATGCAGCACGAAGGCGCGTCACGCGGTGTCCTCATTACAACTGCTGACTATGGCCCTGATGCGCACAAATTCGCGGCGGGGAAGCCAATCACACTTTTTACCGGGGCCAACCTCCTGCACCTTCTTCAGAGGCATGGGTATAATGCGAAAATCGATTTGCGCGAGGCCCGCAAGGAACTCAACTTGCGCGATTATAGCTGACGGACGGCGGCCCTCAGGCCGGCCGCACCAGAATGTGTTTTTTCTTTCCCAAAGACAGCTTTACGACGTTTTCCGGACTCAAATCCTTCGAGGTCACCAGCCGGCGCTCGTCGCTGACAGGCTCGTCGTTCAGGCGCACGGCACCGCCCTGCACATGCCGCCGCGCTTCGCCGTTCGATGCCGCCAGTCCGGCAGTGACCAGCAGCGACAGGATACCGACGCCGGTTTCAAGCGCCGTTTTGTCGACCTCGACGGTCGGTAGCGACTCCGCGAGCGCGCCTTCCTCGAACGTCTTGCGCGCCGTATCGCTGGCTTGCTCGGCGGCTGCACGGCCGTGCAGCAGGGCGGTGATCTCGGTGGCGAGGATCTTCTTGGCCTCATTGATCTCGGATCCGCCGAGCTGTTCGAGCCGCGCCACCTCGTCCAGCGGCAGCGTCGTGTAGAGCTTCAGGAAGCGGGCGACGTCGGCATCCTCGGTGTTGCGCCAGTACTGCCAGAATTCGTAGGGGCTCAGCATCTCCGCATCGAGCCAGACCGCGCCCGAAGCCGACTTGCCCATCTTGGCGCCCGACGAGGTGGTGAGCAGCGGCGTCGTCAGCGCATAGAGCTGCGCATCCTCCATGCGGCGGCCGAGATCGATGCCGTTGATGATATTGCCCCACTGGTCGGAGCCGCCCATCTGCAGGCGGCAGCCGAGACGCTTGTAGAGCTCGACGAAATCATAGGCCTGCAGGATCATGTAGTTGAATTCGAGGAACGACAGCGACTGCTCGCGATCGAGCCGCAACTTGACGGAATCGAACGCCAGCATGCGGTTGACGGAAAAGTGACGGCCGACATCGCGGAGGAAATTGACGTAGTTGATCTCCATCAGCCAGTCGGCGTTGTTGACCATGATGGCGTCGTTCGGACCGCTGCCGAATTTGAGGTAGGGCATGAAGTTGCGGCGGATGCCGGCTAGATTGTCTTCGATGTCCTGCGGGGTCAAAAGCTTGCGCGCCTCGTCCTTGAAGGACGGGTCGCCGATCATCGAGGTGCCGCCGCCCATCAACGCGATCGGCCGATGACCCGTCTGCTGCAGCCAGTGCAGCATCATGATCTGGATCAGCGAGCCGGCGTGCAGGCTCTTGGCGGTGGCGTCGAAGCCGATATAGGCCGTCACCGTCTCCTTGGCGAAGATATTGTCGAGGCCGGCATCATCCGAAGTCTGGTGGATGAAACCGCGCTCGCTCATCGTGCGCAGGAAATCGGATTTGAAGGCGGACATTGTTTCTTTCCCGAAAGCGCCCGGCCGCTGTGGCTCGGATGTGCATGAACGCGGGCGTTTAGCATCCAAGCGCGATCAGCAAAAGTGGTTTCCGGTTTTGCGTCTGATCGCGCGCCAGACAAAGATCCAGCGATCAGCAAAAGTGGTTTCCCGTTTTGCAGCTCGCGCGGATGGCGTTTGCGAATCCTTGCTTCGTCGTTTGGGCTGGCGTATTGAGGCGCCGCGCAGGGGCAGGGCCTGAGGCGCCGCGACGGGGCCATCCCGCAGATCAGATCCGGAAAGCTCCGCGATGAACAGGAACTATCTTTTTCTCTTTCTGTTCAGCGTGCTGATGACTTTCAGTGGACTGGCGAGCCTTCCACCCGTCGACCGGGACGAATCCCGTTTTGTCCAGGCCACCAAGCAGATGGTCGAAACCTCCGACTATGTCGACATCCGTTTTCAGGATGCCTCGCGCTACAAGAAGCCGATCGGCATCTACTGGCTGCAATCGGCGGCCGTGGCGCTGAGCGGCGAGGGGGCGGCGGCGCCGATCTGGGTCTACCGCCTGGTCTCCATGCTTGGCATTGCCTTGGCCGTCGTCGGCATTGCCTGGACAGGCACCAAGCTGTTCGGGGCCAATGCCGGTCTCGCCGCCGGCCTGATGATGGCGGCTATCTTCGCCACAGCCTTCGAGGGCCGTGACGCCAAGACCGACGCCATGCTGCTGGCCTGCTGCGTGGCGGCGCAAGGCGCGCTCGCCCAGATTTATCTGGCATCGCGCCGCAACGAACCGGTGGCCGCCCATTTGCCGTGGATCTTCTGGGCGGCTCAAGGCCTGGGAATCCTTATCAAGGGGCCGGTGGCTCCGCTCCTGTCGGTGCTGACGGTCGCCGCCCTGTTTGCCTTCGAGCGCGACTGGCGCTGGCTCCTGAAGCTGAAGCTCGTGCGTGGTGTCGCCCTGGTGCTGCTCATCGTGCTGCCCTGGGTCGCCCTCATCACCTGGAAGAGCGGCGGCGCCTTTCTCAGTGATGCCGTCGGCAAGGACATGATGGCCAAGGTCGCCTCGGGTGAGGAATCGCACGGCCTGCCGCCGGGCTTCTACATGCTGACCTATTCCTTGTTCATGTGGCCGTTCGGTCTGATCGCGGTTGGCGCCGGGCTGCAGGCCCTCAACCGTCTGCGCGACGATCCCCGGTTACGTTTCTGCCTCGCCTGGTACATTCCGTTCTGGCTGGTGTTCGAGCTGATCCCGACCAAGCTGCCGCACTATGTCCTGCCGGCCTATCCCGGCATGGCGCTGCTGATCGGCTGGCTGCTGACCTTGCCGCCGCAGGAGGCGAATGCGCCGCTCAGGCGCTGGCAGGATTGGTTGTGGTGGTCGACCGCATTCGGTCTTGCCGTGGTCAGCCTTGGTCTGGCGGCGGTCTGCGTCGGAGCGCCGATCTATCTCACCGGCGCCTTCTCCTGGTGGAGCATTCCGGCAGCCGCGGCAGCACTGGGGGCGGGCTACCTTGCCTTCTCGCGGGAGTTGCAGGTTCCGCTTCCTCGCATCGGCGCCGTCGCGGCTTGCGCGGGCATCACCTATGGGCTGTTGTTCGGCGTCATCGCGCCTTCGCTGAAGCCGATCTGGCTGAGCCCGGCGATCGAGGCGGCGTTCCAGGCCAACAGGCCTTGCGACACCACGGTGCTCGCTTCGGCGGAATATCACGAGCCGAGTCTGGTGTTCCTGGTCGGCACCAAGACCGTCCTGACCGATGTCGATGGCGTCGCCAAGCATCTGCTCGGCGATCCTGCCTGCGCCCTGGCGCTGGCGCAGGTCGGCGACGAGCAGAAACTGAATGGGCTGCTGGCGGCGCAAGGCAAGTCGGCGAACCGCGTTGCCGAGGTCGACGGCCTCAACTATTCATCGGGAGACAAGCTGTCGCTCGGCCTCTATCGTGTAACCCAGTGACGGCTCGCCGATGCCCATGACGGCAACAATAGGGTCGAATTTCCTATGCTGGTGAAATCACGCCCGCCCGTTTCGAGCCTGCTCCTTGGGGTAGGGCGCCGGTCGCTCGACAATTTTCGCGATACGATGCAGATCGCCAAAAGCCGCCTTGCCACCCGTCCGGCCAGATACCCGAACGTTTTGTGGTCGGTCTGGGTGCTGGTCTGGATTTTGCTGACGGCGGCGGCGTTTGTTCGTCTCGACACCCCGGCCGGAATGCTTCACGGCAAGTGGTCGGCGGGATTTGCCCGGACTGCCGACTTTTTCACCCAGTTCGGCCTGGGTGGCTGGTATCTCATTCCGTCGGCGCTTCTGCTTGTCGCCGCGAACCTGACGGATTGGCGAAGCCTCTCCCGGCGCTCGCTGATGCTCCTCTACAACTGGACCTGCCTGGCTTTTCTGGTGCTGTGCGCCACCGGCCTGTCGGGAATCGCCGTCAATGTGCTGAAATATGCGATTGGCCGGGCTCGCCCGCTCTATTACGAGGACTTTGGCGTGCTTACCCTGCACCCCTTCGCTTTCGATGCGCGCTTCGCCGGCTTTCCATCCGGCCATGGTACGACGATGGGCGCGGTGTTCGGGGTCGCTTTGCTGTTGTTTCCGCGGCGCTGGTACATCGCCCTGGCGATCACTGCCTGCATCGCCTCGACCCGTATCTTCGTTGGCGCGCACTATCCCAGCGACACCGTCGCCGGCTTCGGCCTTGGCTGCGGTTTCGCGCTGGCCTGCGGGCTGGTCTTTGCCCGGCTCGGCTTCATCTTCCGGCCGATGCCTTCGGGACTGCCGGTCCGCAAGACAACGTTTTGGCTGATTGGGCGGAGAAGGAAGGCTTCCTGAGCATTCGAAGTTCAGTTGCCGTCCAGCCCGCCATAGGATCTGACCAGGCCGGCCATGCCGGGCGACTGGTGGTCTTCGCTTTCCAGCCCCTGTGCAACGCCGACGCGATCGGCGACCGGCCGGTTCTGGCTGACCTTCCACTTGCCGTGGATTTCGCTGATCTCGATTTCCAGCCCGATAATGCCTTTGATCTGCGACTGGATGAACGGCTCCGGCGCGTCGGTCACTGCCCAGGGCGCTTGGCGAGCGCCTTCCTGCGACGCCGTCAGATCGGCGATCTGCTGCGCCAGCCAGTCCTGGTCATCCATCACCTTGACTGTGCCGCGAACCTGCACGATGGCATAATTCCAGGTCGGCACCACCTTGCCGGTCTCGCGCTTGGTCTCGTACCAGGACGGCGTCACATAGGCATCGCTGCCCTGGAAGACGATCAATACCGGTGAAGCCGGATTGTCGGCCAGCAGGCGCCATTGCGGGTTGGCCCGCGCCAGATGGGCGCGCAGCCTGCCGTTAGGCCCGATTTCCGCGTCGAGCAGGAACGGGACAGCGTTGGCGACCGGCCCATCGGACCCGTTGGAAATCAACAGGCCCAGCGGATGCGTCCGGATCAGCCCGTGCAGGATTTCCGGCCGCGTTTCCCTGAAATGAGGAGGCTCGTACATCGCCGTCCGTTCTTTTCTTGTTTATCTCAGCCGCTTCGGACGCGGATCCGACAATTCGCCGGCCAGCCGGCGGTCGAGATAGTCGGCGCATTCCTCGAGCAGCAGGTCGGCATCGTTGGCGAAGAAATGGTTGGCGCCGGGCAACGTCTTTTGCGTGATGGTGATGCCCTTCTGCGTGTGCAGCTTGTCGACCAGGCCCTGCACATCCTTCGGCGGCGCCACCTTGTCGGCATCGCCATGGATGATCAGGCCCGATGACGGGCAGGGCGCCAGGAACGAGAAATCATAGGTGTTGGGCTGCGGCGCGATCGAGATGAAGCCTTCGATTTCCGGCCGGCGCATCAGAAGCTGCATGCCGATCCAGGAGCCGAAGGAGTACCCGGCGACCCAGCAACTCTTGGAATCCGGATGCAGCGACTGCACCCAATCCAGCGCCGCGGCGGCATCCGACAACTCGCCGGTGCCGTGGTCGAACTCGCCCTGGCTGCGGCCGATGCCGCGGAAATTGAAGCGCAGCGTGGTGAAATCCCGCTTCTGGAACATGTAGAAGAGGTCGTAGACGATCTTGTTGTTCATCGTGCCGCCGAATTGCGGATGCGGGTGCAGGACGATGGCAATCGGCGCGCTTTTTTCCTTGGAAGGCTGATAGCGACCCTCCAGGCGGCCGGCAGGACCGGTGAAAATGACCTCAGGCATAAAATACTCCACTTGGTAATACGAACGCGCGGTGCCTGGAACGTTTCCTCTGGCCTTGACGCAGGGCGAGCGTCTTCTTAGAAGCTAGTTTAGAATTGTTCAAAACTGGGTGGCAAGACATTGAGCCCGGCCACCCGCGCCGCAAGCCGCGTAAATAGGACGGCTCGCCTTGGAATTTCAAGGAAATAACGCCATACGACATCGGAATGGCTTCTGACGGGACTTGACGGACGAAAATGGCCGCAAAACGCGCCTATCTCGATTATAATGCCAGTGCGCCGCTGCTTGCCGCGGCCCGCGAAGCTATGGTCGGGGCGCTTGACGTCGCCGCCAATCCGTCATCGGTTCACGCCGAGGGGCGGGCGGCCCGCCGTATGATCGAAACCGCCAGGCGTGATGTTGCTGCACTGGTCAACGCCAAGCCCGAGCATGTCGTGTTCACCTCCGGTGCGACGGAAGCAGCCTCGACGCTGCTGTCACCCGACTGGCGGATGGGGCGCGGCACCGTGCGCATGAGCCGACTTTATGTGTCCGAGGCCGATCATCCCTGCCTGTTGAACGGCGGACACTTCCCGGCAGCGCAGCTCACCCGGATCGGCGTCGACGCCAACGGCATCGCCGATCTCGGCGCCTTGGAGTCGGCGCTCGGCGGTCATGACAAGAGCGAAGGCCTGCCGCTGGTCGCCATCCACGCCGCCAACAACGAAACCGGCGTCATCCAGCCGATCGATCGCATCGCCGGGATTGTCAAGGCGGCGGGCGGTATCCTCATTGTCGACGCCGTGCAGGCCGCCGGGCGTGTTTCGATCGATCTATCAGCTGGTTACGCCGATTATCTGATTCTGTCCTCGCACAAGATCGGTGGCCCCAAGGGCGTCGGCGCCATCGTCGCCGCTTCGGATCTGATGATGCCGAAGCCGTTGATCAATGGCGGCGGCCAGGAGAAGGGCCATCGCGGCGGCACCGAAAACCTCGCTGCCATTGCCGGTTTTGGCGCGGCCGCCCGCGAGGCCCTGGCCGGATTGCTGGCAATGGATGCGGTGCGCCAGCGCCGCGACGAAGTCGAGGCCATCGTCAAATCGCTGGTGCCGGACGCGGAAATCTTCGGAACCGGTGCGCCAAGGCTTGCCAATACGGCATTCTTCGTTATTGCGGGCGTCAAAGCCGAAACCGCGCAGATCGCCTTCGATCTGGCCGGTGTAGCGCTGTCGGCCGGCTCCGCCTGTTCGTCGGGCAAGGTCGGACCGAGCCATGTGCTGAAAGCCATGGGATACGGTGACAGCCTCGGCGCCTTGCGCGTGTCGATCGGGCCTGCGACCGGCGCGGAAGACATCGAGTTGTTTCGCGTTGCGCTGACGGGAATCGCTGCACGCAGGGCGGATAGGGAAAAGGCCGCGTGAGCGGTTGGACAATTTCGGGCCTTTCGGCCTGGTAGAGCCGTGCGTTTCATGCTGGCCGGGTGAATTTCCGGTCGAAGCGCACTATATGAAACTTACGCTGCCGCTAGCGCTTCTTTGGCGTTCAATTTTGGCGGTGCCATAGTTTGAAAACTGTCGGGCCTTGACCCCGGCGTGGATGGAGAACGCATATGCCTGCTGTGCAGGACACGATCGATCGGGTCCGAAAGATCGACGTCGACCAATACAAATACGGATTCCAGACCGAAATCGCGATGGACAAGGCCCCCAAGGGCCTCAGCGAAGACATCATCCGTTTCATTTCGGCCAAGAAGGACGAGCCGTCCTGGATGCTGGAATGGCGTCTGGAAGCGTATCGCCGCTGGCTGACGCTTGACGAGCCGACCTGGGCGCGCGTCCACTATCCGAAGATCGATTTCCAGGACATCTATTTCTATGCGGCGCCCAAGAGCACGCCCGGCCCGACCTCGCTCAGCGATGTCGATCCCGAACTCTTGAAGGTCTACGAAAAGCTCGGCATTCCGCTGCGGGAGCAGGAAATCCTTGCCGGTGTGCAGAAGACCGATGCCTCGGAGCTCGAGGAGGTCAGCGATAACGTCTACAAGTCGGGCCGCGTCGCTGTCGACGCCGTGTTCGATTCCGTCTCGGTCGTCACCACTTTCAAGAAGGAGCTGGCGCAGGCCGGCGTCATTTTCTGTTCGATCTCGGAAGCCATCCGCGAGCATCCGGAACTGGTGAAAAAGTATCTCGGCTCGGTCGTGCCGACCTCCGACAATTACTACGCCACGCTGAATTCGGCTGTCTTCACCGACGGCTCGTTCGTCTTCGTGCCCAAGGGCGTGCGCTGCCCGATGGAGCTGTCGACCTATTTCCGCATGAACGAGAAGAACACCGGCCAGTTCGAGCGCACGCTGATCATCGCCGAGGAGAGGGCCTACGTCTCCTATCTCGAGGGCTGCACGGCGCCGCAGCGCGACGAGAACCAGTTGCACGCCGCGGTGGTCGAACTGGTGGCGCTCGACGATGCCGAGATCAAATATTCGACGGTGCAGAACTGGTATCCCGGCGACGCCGAGGGCAAGGGCGGCATCTACAACTTCGTCACCAAGCGCGGCGACTGCCGTGGCGACCGCTCCAAGATTTCGTGGACGCAGGTCGAGACCGGCTCGGCGATCACCTGGAAATATCCGAGCTGCATCCTGCGCGGCGACGATTCCCAAGGCGAGTTCTATTCGATCGCCGTGTCGAACGGCTATCAGCAGGTCGACAGCGGCACCAAGATGATCCATCTCGGCAAGAACACGTCGAGCCGCATCATCTCCAAGGGCATCGCCGCCGGCTTCTCGCAGAACACCTATCGCGGCCAGGTCTCGGCGCATCGCAAGGCGACCAACGCCCGCAACTTCACCAACTGCGACAGTCTGCTGATCGGCGACCAGTGCGGCGCGCACACCGTGCCCTACATGGAAGCCAAGAATTCGACGGCGCAGTTCGAGCACGAAGCGACGACGTCGAAGATTTCCGAGGACCAGAAATTCTACGTCATGCAGCGCGGCATTCCCGAAGAGGAAGCGATCGCGCTGATCGTCAACGGCTTCGTCAAGGACGTCATCCAGCAACTGCCGATGGAATTCGCGGTCGAAGCGCAGAAGCTGATCGGTATTTCGCTGGAAGGTAGCGTTGGGTAACTGAGAAAATGCTGAAGGCCTTGGGAAACGTATTGGTAGGCTCATTGGCGATAGCGCTGTTTCTGGCGATCGCAGGCGCGGTGGTGGCGCTTTTTGGTTCTATCTGGGGTTTTTCGGGTTTGAAGCAGGCTGGCGCCTTTGTTTCCGCCATGGGTGCTTTTTGCTTTTTTGCTGCCCTTGTTCTGTTCCGTTACATTGGCCGGATGAAACCGAGGACACCGAGCAGAGCTGATGGCGGGAGCGTGGGGTGACAAAGCCGCCCAAACGCGTATCCACAGAAAAGCACGTCTATCTGCGGGATCGGATGAACGGTTGGTCTGCGGGTCTGGAACTGGCGTTGTGGTTGGGCGCGATGGGCGTTGCTTGGCTCGTCGCCGCCTATTCGCCGGATGGCTTTTGGCCCGGGCTTTGGGAAGCCCTGAAGCAGTTGTTAAATCGAGTTTAGCCGGGCAGACGGCTACGGACAGGACGAATAGAAATGCTTGAAATCAGAAACCTGCACGCCCGCATCGTCGATGACGGCACCGAAATCATCCGCGGCTTGACCCTGACGGTGCAAGCCGGCGAGGTCGCCGCGATCATGGGGCCGAACGGCTCGGGAAAATCGACGCTGTCCTACATTCTCGCCGGCCGCGAGGACTATGAAGTGACCGAAGGCGACATCCTCTACAACGGCCAGTCGATCCTCGAAATGGATCCGGCCGAGCGCGCCACGTCAGGCATCTTCCTCGCCTTCCAGTATCCGATGGAGATACCGGGCGTTGCGACCATGGAATTCCTGAAAGTGGCGATGAACGAGCAGCGCAAGGCACGTGGCGAGGAGCCGCTGAAGATCCCGGAATTCCTGAAGCGCGTGAAGGAAGCCGCCGCCTCGCTCAGCATGGACATGGCGATGCTCAAGCGGCCGCTCAATGTCGGCTTCTCCGGCGGCGAGAAGAAGCGCGCCGAGATCCTGCAGATGAAGCTGCTGGAGCCGAAATTGTGCGTGCTCGACGAGACTGATTCCGGCCTCGACATCGATGCGCTGAAGATCGTTTCCGACGGCGTCAACGCGCTGCGCGCGCCGGACCGGGCGTTCCTGGTCATCACCCACTACCAGCGCCTGCTTGAGCACATCGTGCCCGACACCGTGCACGTGCTCTACAAGGGCCAGGTCATCAAGTCAGGCGACAAGTCGCTGGCGCTCGACCTGGAAGCCAATGGCTATGCCGGCGTGATCGGCGAAGCCGCGTGAGATGCCAGAGGGCAAGGTCAAACTAATGAATATGCACGCACAGCCCCAGCGGACACCGGCCGAGACAGCGTTGATCGACGCGTTCGGCGACCGATTGTCGCTGCTGCCGGGCGACGGCGCGGTGATGCTGAAGCGCGACGACGCCATCGAGACGATCAAGCACGGCCTGCCGACGCGGCGCGTCGAATCCTGGCACTATACCGACCTGCGGCGGTTGCTGAATACCGTGCCGGACTTCGACCCGGCCGCCATGGCTAAAGCCATCGCACCGATCGTCGAGGGTTCTGCCGTGGTGTCGATCCTGAACGGCAAGTCCGACGCGAAGGTGCCTGTCCTTGAAGGCGTCACCTTCCAGCGCCTTTCGGAAAAGCTGGTCGACGGCAGCATCGCACCGGGGCTCGATCCCTATGGCAGCGACGACGCAATCGGCGCGCTGAACACGGCTTTCGTCGCCGACGGGTATTTTGTCGACATCGCCGATGGTGTGGAACTTGAAAAGCCGATCGAACTGCAGAACCTGCAGGCCGGCGGCCAGACGCATGTGCGCCTGCCCGTGCGTGTCGGCGCCGGCGCCAAGGCCGTCATCGTCGAACGGCAGACGGGTGATGGCGCTGCCTTGAGCAGCTCGGTCAGTCAGATCGTGCTCGACGAGGGCGCCGAGGTGACGTGGCTGGTCGTCCAGGAGCAGCCGGAAACGGCGACGCATCTGGCGCAGTTCAAGGCCCATATCGGCAAGAATGCGAAACTGACGCTGTTCGTCATGAACGCCGGCGGCAAGCTCGTGCGCCAGGAGATCATGGTCAGGACGACTGGCGAAGGCGCCGATTTCAAGCTTCGCGGCATCAACCTGCTGGCCGGCGACACCCACACAGACGTGACCATGGTGCTCGACCACGCCGTGCCGCACACGACCTCTACGGAAGTGATCCGCAATGTGGTGACGGGCAAGGCGCGCGGTGTGTTCCAGGGCCGCATCAACGTCCATCAATATGCGCAGAAGACCAACGCGAAGATGGCCTGCAACACGCTGTTGCTGTCGGACGATGGCGAGTTCTCGACCAAGCCCGAGCTTGAAATCTTCGCCGACGACGTGATTTGCGGCCACGGCGCGACGGTCACTGAAATCGACCACGACCATCTGTTCTACCTGATGGCGCGCGGCGTCGACGAGAAAAGCGCGCGGGGGTTGCTCGTGAAGGCCTTCGTCGCGGAGGTGATCGAGGAACTGGACGACGAAGCGATTGTCGAGGCGCTGGAAGCGCGGCTCGACGACTGGTTCGTGGCACACGGGTGACCTGATGAACGCTCCAGGCAAGATCGGAGATTTCTACGACGTCGAAGCGATCCGCCGCGATTTCCCGATCCTGTCGCGGGAAGTCTACGGCAAGCCGCTGGTCTATCTCGACAATGGCGCCTCGGCACAGAAGCCGCAGGTGGTGCTGGACACAATCCAGCATGCCTATTCCCAGGAATACGCCAACGTCCATCGCGGCCTGCATTTTCTCTCGAACGCCGCGACCGACGCCTACGAAAAGGCCCGTGAGACGGTGCGCCGCTTCCTCAACGCGCCAAGCACCGAAAACATCGTCTTCACCTCGAACACGACCTCCGCCGTCAATACCGTCGCCTATGGCTATGGCATGCCCAACATCGGCGAGGGCGACGAGATCGTACTGTCGATCATGGAGCACCACTCCAACATCGTGCCGTGGCATTTCATCCGCGAGCGGCAGGGCGCCAAGCTGGTCTGGGTGCCGGTCGACGATCTCGGCGTCTTCCACATCGAGGAATTCGAGAAGCGCCTGACCGACCGCACCAAGCTGGTCGCCATCACGCAGATGTCGAACGCGCTGGGCACGGTGACGCCGATCAAGGAGATCGTGCGCATTGCGCATGCGCGTGGAATTCCCGTCCTTGTAGACGGCAGCCAGAGCGCCGTGCATATGCCGATCGATGTGCAGGATCTCGACTGCGACTTCTTCGTCTTCACCGGCCACAAGGTCTACGGCCCGTCGGGCATCGGCGTGCTCTACGGCAAGAAGGACATTCTCGCTGGCATGCGGCCCTTCATGGGCGGCGGCGAGATGATCGAGGAGGTGACGGAAGACATCGTCACCTACAACGAGCCGCCCCACCGTTTCGAAGCCGGCACGCCGCCGATCGTCCAGGCGATCGGGCTGGGTGCTGCGCTCGACTATATGGAAAAAATCGGCCGCGAGCGCATTGCCGCCCATGAGGAAGACCTCAAGAACTACGCGCATGAGCGGCTGCGCGCCATCAATTCGCTGCGCATCTTCGGCGATGCGCCCGGCAAGGGCGCCATCATCTCGTTTGAGCTGCAAGGCATTCATGCGCATGACGTGTCGATGGTGATCGACAGGCAGGGCGTTGCTGTCCGCGCCGGCACCCATTGCGCCCAGCCGCTGTTGAAACGGTTCGGCGTAACCTCCACATGCAGGGCATCGTTCGGCATGTATAATACCAGGGCCGAAGTCGACGCTTTGGCCGAGGCGCTCGAAAAAGCGCGCAAATTCTTCGGATGATGATTTTTTTGGGTGACGACCATGGATGATGCAAGCATCGCTGCCGAGACCATTCCGGAAACCGCGCCCAATGCGCTGGTTTCGGGATCGGCCATTCCAGCCGACGAACTGGCGCGGCTGACCGACGACATCGTCTCGGCCCTGAAGACCGTCTACGATCCGGAAATTCCGGCCGACATCTACGAACTCGGCCTGATCTATAAGATCGACATCGAGGACAATCGCTCGGTCAAGATCGACATGACGCTGACCGCGCCCGGCTGCCCTGTCGCCGGCGAAATGCCCGGCTGGGTGGAAAACGCCGTCGGCGCCGTCGAAGGCGTGTCCGGCGTCGAGGTCAACATGACTTTCGACCCGCCATGGTCGGCCGACCGCATGTCGGAAGAGGCGCAGGTGGCGGTGGGTTGGTACTAGCCCGACAGAGGCTGGTGCACTTGCGCCAGGGATAAAACTTCACCATTTTAGGTGAGGAATCATTCGGCAGGCCTTGAACCTGCATGGAATGGAAGGAAAAAGAATGGGACGCTTCGCCGTCATCACGATGACCGAAAAGGCCGCCGACCGGGTGCGCGAGATCGTTGCCACCCGCGACAACGCGCACGGCATCCGCCTCGGCATCAAGAAGGGCGGCTGCGCCGGCATGGAATATACGGTCGATCTGGTGACCGAGCCCAACACCAAGGACGACCATATCGAGCGCGATGGCGCGCATGTCTATGTGGCGCCCGAGGCAGCGCTATTCCTGTTCGGCACCGAGATGGATTTCGAGCAGACGACGCTGCGCACTGGCTTCACATTCCGCAATCCGAATCAGAGTTCGGCCTGCGGCTGCGGTGAGTCCGTCGAGTTGAAGCCGGCGGACCTCAAGGCGCTGGCAGAAGCACGCGCCTCGGCCTGATCTTCCAGCCCCGTAAGCGGCAGGGGTGATCGCATATGACTGGCTTGCGCTCTACGAATACCCCCACCCTTAATCCCTCCCCACAAGGGGGAGGGAGACTCGGTAGGCGCTGATTCCGCAAATCCCCGAGGTTTCGACGCCAAAAGGATGGCGCGCGGCAGCGTTCCCTCCCCCTTGTGGGGAGGGTTAGGGTGGGGGTCCTCTTCGTAAAAACCCATATGCAATCGCCCCGCCGTAAACGAGGTGAAGGACGCTAATCCACCCACATGCCCGTCCGCTTGTGCCAGTCGACGATCGATTCCTCGGGATAGACGTCGAAGACCTTGTCATGCTTGCCAACCTCCGGCTCCACCCAGTTCGCCTTGTATTTCAGCATCAGGTGCACCTTGCTTGGCGGAATGGGTAAATCGCTGTCGACCGCCGAGGCGAAGGGATGCACCAGTTCCGGCCATGTAGGGTCGTAGAGCCAAAGGGCCGCCCCGCATTTCTTGCAGAAATTGCGCTCGCCGGTCGAGATTTCGCAATGCGGATGCTCGTCATCCTCGATCTCCGCCCGAAAGACGCCGAGGCTGCGCTTGCCCCTGATGTTCAGTGTTTCGTTGTCCGCACCGAGATTGATGGCAAACCCGCCACCGCCCTGCTGCTTGCGGCAGATCGAACAGTAGCACAGCATGAATGGCGCCGGCGTGTGGCTCTCCACCTCGAAACGCACGGCATTGCAGCGGCAGGACCCTTTGAGCAGGACGGGCATGGCGGGAAACTCCGATCGACCTCACACAACCTGTCAGCATGATTTTGGTTGCGGCGATGACAAGGCCAGACGCCGGTGACATGATCGCGGCATGGACAATGAACGCATCGCCGAACTGTTCGAAGGCCTTGGCCCTGTCAGCATCCGCAAGCTGTTCGGCGGCAAGGGCATCTATTTCGACGGTGTCATCGTCGCCATCGTGCTGCGCGGCGAATTGCTGCTGAAGGCCGACGAGCAAAGCGCGCCCGAGTTCGAGGCCGCCGGCTGCGCGCAATGGACCTATACCGGCTCGCGCCACGGCAAGCTGGTCGCCATGCCCTACTGGAGCGTTCCCGACAGCGCTTTCGATGATCCCGACGAGATGGCGGCCTGGGTACGGCGGGCGTATGCGGCTGGACGGCGGGCGGGGAAGTGATGCCAGCCTTGGGACGGTCGAGGGACACCACCCCCTCTGGCCTGCCGGCCATCTCCCCCGCAAGGGGGGAGATTGGCGGTTTCACCGTCTGCCTGCTTTTTTCAACGTTGAAGATTGGCAGAGGCGTTGACGACATTCGATCTCCCCCCTTGCGGGGGAGATGTCCGGCAGGACAGAGGGGGGTGCTGTCCCGCCGACGTTGGCCTACAACGCCTTCGCAATCCGTGCCGCCAGCCGCGCGTTGTTTTCCACCAGCGCGATGTTGGTCTTGAGGCTCCTGCCGCCGGTCAGTTCGAGGATTTTCGACAGCAGGAAGGGTGTCACCGCCTTGCCGGTCACGTTGAGCGCTTCTGCGGCCTTTTGCGCGGCGTCGATATAGCCCGCCATCTCCTCAGCCGGGATTTCATGGTTTTCCGGCACCGGATTGGCAATCAGCATGCCGCCGGCGAGCCCCAGCGCTGCCCTCGTCTGGTAGAAATGCGCGATCGCTTCCGGCTCGTGCAAGGTCAGCGGCGCGCGGAACGGCGACTGCCGCGACCAGAAGGCGGGCATCGTCTCGCAGCCATGGCCGATCACCGGCACGCCGCGCGTCTCCAGCACCTCCAGCGTCTTTTCGATGTCGAGGATCGCCTTGGCGCCGGCCGAGACGACGATGACCGGGGTGCGCGCCAGCTCGTCGAGATCGGCGGAAATGTCAAAACTCTTTTCGGCGCCCTTGTGCACGCCGCCAATGCCGCCGGTGGCGAACACTTTTATGCCGACCATATGCGCCGCGATCATCGTGGCGGCGACCGTGGTGCCACCGATGCGCCCTTGCGCCACGGCAAAACCGAGATCGGCGCGCGACAGCTTCATGGCGTCGCCCGTCATCGCCAGCGATTCGCGCTCGCCGTCCGAAAGCCCGATCTTTATGCGGCCGCCAACCACGGCGATGGTCGCCGGCACGGCGCCGCCGTCGGTGATGATCTTTTCGACATCGGCCGCCATGGCGCCATTGTCGGGGTAGGGCATGCCATGGGTGATGATGGTGCTTTCCAGCGCCACCACCGGCCGCCCGGCAGCCAGGGCCTGCGCCACCGGCGCGTGGATGTCGATGAAGGGGCGGGCGGTCTCAGGGGTCATCAGGGTCTCCAATCCGGAATGCGGCGCGTCATCGGGACGCGCGGCAACATCGCGGCACTATGAATTCGCCGGTCTCATGCCACTTCCCTGGCATCCGGCACAAGAGCCAACGCTTCCGCGAAGCTCGCCGCGGTGAACTCCGGAACGGCGTTGGCGCTTTCGATGGCAAGCGTCGCCCCGGCAATGCCTTCGCGCAGAGCTGCCCGCAGCGGCAGGCCACGCAGCAAGGCAGCAACCGTAGCGCCCGCCAGCGCATCGCCGGCGCCGGTGACGTCAGCGACCTTTCTTGGCGGCGGCGGCAGGATCGAGAAGGCGCTGGCTTCATCGAAGCCCAGCATGGGCTCGCTGCCCGCCGTCACCACGCCGCTGACGAGGCCGCTGCATCGCAACCCGTCGACGACCTCGCGCTCCGTGGCAGTCGCGGCGACGCCGGCCAGCACCATGGCCTCGCGCCGGTTCATGAAGACGAGCGAGAGCTCCTTCAGCACCGGTATCAGCCGCGTTACCTTGGCAGGCGAGATGGCAATGGCGAAAACCGGCTTGCCCGCGGCGAGCGCCACCAGCCGTTCCAGCGCCGAAGAGGGCAGATTGGCGTCGCACAGGATCGCATCGGCGGCAGCGATCACCTCCCGCACCTTGGAGCGCCTGATCTGCTTGGGAAACGCCAAATCATAGAGCGCCATATCGGCAAAGCCGACGATCAGCTCGCCTTCGCTGTCGATCAGCGCCGTGTAGCTCGGCGTCGTGCGGTCGAGGAAGACCGCCGACAGGTCGGTAATGCCTGCCTCGGCAATGGCTCGCGAAACGGTATCGGCAGCGGCATCGCCGCCGCGAACCGATGTGAGCGACGCGGAGACGCCGCGCCGCACGGCGCTGCGCAAAGCGTTGAAGACGCCGCCGCCGACATCCTCGCGCATCGTGCCGGGATTGGAGGCAGCCGGCACGTAAGCGCCGGACACCTGGCCGCGCCGGTCGATATGGGCGCCGCCTACGGCCAGTATTTTCGCGGATTTCAGCATGCCGGCGATATGACCTTTGTTATTCCAGCCGCACAAGCGCTAGGCTGTGCGACGGAGCTTCGCATGCAAGGCGGCGATTCGGCAGATCGAAAACAACCGAGCCGTCTGGCCCAACGTGTGGTGCATCCCTGATCGAATCCTTGGACAAAAAAAGAACAAATCCGGATAATGTTTGTTTTTCAGATATTTGACCCCTCTTGCCAAATGAGAACAAAAAAGGTACAAATAGGCAGGGATTACGGATTGTCCGGCCTTCATTGACGACCAAGGGGTGATGTATCATGGCTCAGAATTCTTTGCGGCTGGTAGAGGACAAGGCAGTGGACAAATCAAAGGCTCTGGATGCGGCGCTGTCGCAGATCGAGCGGGCTTTCGGCAAGGGCTCGATCATGCGGCTCGGCGCCAACGATCAGGTCGTCGAGATCGAAACGGTGCCGACCGGCTCGCTTGGCCTCGACATCGCGCTTGGTGTCGGTGGCTTGCCGCGCGGTCGCATCATCGAGATCTACGGGCCGGAAAGCTCGGGCAAGACGACGCTGGCGCTGCACACCGTTGCCGAAGCCCAGAAGAAGGGCGGCATCTGCGCCTTCGTCGATGCCGAGCACGCGCTTGACCCGGTCTATGCCCGCAAGCTTGGTGTCGATCTTGAAAATCTTCTGATCTCGCAGCCGGACACCGGTGAGCAGGCGCTGGAAATCTGCGACACGCTGGTGCGCTCCGGCGCCATCGACGTGCTGGTGGTCGATTCGGTCGCGGCGCTGACGCCACGCGCCGAAATTGAAGGTGAGATGGGCGATTCGCTGCCCGGCCTGCAGGCCCGCTTGATGAGCCAGGCGCTGCGCAAGCTGACCGCGTCGATCTCGCGCTCCAACACCATGGTCATCTTCATCAACCAGATCCGCATGAAGATCGGCGTCATGTTTGGTTCGCCCGAGACCACGACGGGCGGCAACGCGCTGAAATTCTACGCTTCGGTGCGTCTTGACATCCGCCGCATCGGCTCGATCAAGGACCGCGACGAGGTTGTCGGCAACCAGACCCGCGTCAAGGTGGTCAAGAACAAGCTGGCGCCGCCCTTCAAGGTGGTCGAATTCGACATCATGTTTGGTGAGGGCGTGTCCAAAACCGGCGAACTGGTCGATCTCGGGGTCAAGGCCGGTATTGTCGAGAAGTCTGGCGCCTGGTTTTCTTATAATTCGCAGCGTCTCGGCCAGGGCCGCGAAAATGCCAAGCTGTTCCTTCGTGACAATCCCGACACGGCACGCGAGATCGAGTTGTCGATCAGGCAGAATGCCGGGCTGATCGCCGAGAAATTCCTCGAGAATGGCGGCCCTGAGCGCGGCGAAGACGACGGTTTCGAGGAAGAATCCGGCGCCATGTAACAGCTTCGTGCGCGATGCCGGCCGGAGTTCGGCCATAATCGCGTTCTATTATCTCAGGCTTATGTAATTGAGTTCCGCGTTATTGCGTTTCGAAACCGCCGGCCCAGTGCCGGCGGTTTTGCGTTTGGCGGCGAAAACAGGCCGGTTCGAATGGCCGGCAAAGGCCGTGGATTGGACCAATTCCGTGTTTCTGGACAGGGTGAGGCGCGGCGGCTAAAAGGCCAAGTCCTAATCTTCTAAAAACGCAGAGCCCATTTCCGCCGGTTTGCCGGCGGCTCTTCCGAAAAGGCAGCATTCATGAGTGGCGTGAACGAGATCCGGTCGACATTTCTCGACTACTTCCGCAAGGAGGGTCACGAGATCGTCGCGTCGAGCCCGCTGGTGCCGCGCAACGATCCGACACTGATGTTCACCAACGCCGGCATGGTGCAGTTCAAGAATGTCTTCACCGGTTTGGAGAAGCGGCCCTATTCGCGCGCTTCGACCGCCCAGAAGAGCGTGCGCGCCGGCGGCAAGCACAACGACCTCGACAATGTCGGCTACACCGCGCGCCATCTGACCTTCTTCGAGATGCTCGGCAATTTTTCCTTTGGCGACTACTTCAAGGAGCGCGCCATCGAGCTTGCCTGGAACCTGATCACCAGGGAGTTCGGGCTGAACAAGGACAAGCTGCTGGTCACCGTCTATCACACGGACGACGAGGCGGCCGGTTTCTGGAAGAAGATCGCCGGGTTTTCCGACGACCGCATCATTCGCATCGCGACATCGGACAATTTCTGGGCGATGGGCGACACCGGCCCGTGCGGTCCGTGTTCGGAGATCTTCATCGACCGCGGCGAACACATCTGGGGCGGCCCTCCCGGCAGCCCGGAGGAGGATGGCGACCGTTTCCTGGAATTCTGGAACCTGGTGTTCATGCAGTATGAACAGGTGACGAAGGAGGAGCGGATCGACCTGCCGCGCCCCTCGATCGACACCGGCATGGGCCTGGAGCGCATGGCGTCCATCCTGCAAGGGGTGGAAAGCGTCTTCGAGACCGATCTGTTCCGTCACCTGATCGACGCGGCCTCGTCCGCGATCGGGCATGGTCCCGACAAGGAGACTGTCGCGTCCTACCGGGTCATTGCCGATCATCTGCGCTCGTCCTCCTTCCTGGTCGCCGATGGCGTGCTGCCTTCGAACGAAGGCCGTGGCTATGTCCTGCGCCGCATCATGCGCCGCGCCATGCGTCATGCGCAGTTGCTCGGTGCCAACGAACCGCTGATGTGGAAGCTGGTGCCGGCGCTGGTGCGCGAAATGGGTCAGGCCTATCCGGAACTGCTGCGCGGCGAACAGTTGATCACCGAGACGCTGAAGCTCGAGGAGACCAGGTTTCGCAAGACGCTGGTGCGCGGCCTCGGCCTGCTTTCGGAGGCGACCGAAACGCTTCATGCCGGCGACATGCTGGATGGCGAGACGGCCTTCAAGCTCTACGACACCTATGGCTTCCCGCTCGATTTGACGCAGGACGCGCTGCGCCAGCGCAGCATCTCGGTCGATCTTGCCGGCTTCACCAATGCGATGGAGCAGCAGAAGGCCGAGGCGCGCAAGCACTGGGCCGGGTCCGGCGACGCGGCGACCGAGACCATCTGGTTCTCCGTGCGCGAGAAGGCCGGCGCCACCGAGTTCCTCGGATATGAGACTGAAGCTGCCGAAGGCATCATCCAGGCGCTGGTCAGGGACGGCAAGACCGTCGACAGCGCCGGCAAGGGCGACGCGGTGGCGATCGTCGTCAACCAGACGCCGTTCTATGCCGAGTCCGGCGGCCAGATGGGTGACACCGGTGTCATCTCCGGCGAAGGGTTCTCGATCGAGGTTTCCGACACGCAGAAGAAGGCCGACGGGCTGTTCGTGCATATCGGCAAGGTTGCCAGCGGCACGGTCAAGACGGGCGCCGCCGTCGAACTGAAGGTAGATCATGCGCGCCGCTCCAGGTTGCGCGCCAACCATTCCGCGACGCATTTGATCCATGAGGCTCTGCGCGAGGTGCTGGGCAGCCATGTCGCGCAGAAGGGCTCGCTGGTGGCGCCGGAGCGTCTGCGCTTCGACATTTCGCACAACAAGCCCATTTCACCGGAAGACCTCGAAGAGGTCGAGCGCATGGCCAACGAGATCGTCGTCCAGAACGGCCCGGTGTCCACGCGCCTGATGTCGGTCGACGATGCCATTGCCGAAGGCGCCATGGCGCTGTTCGGCGAGAAATATGGCGACGAAGTGCGCGTCGTGTCGATGGGCACCGGCGTGCATGGCGCCAAGGCCAACCGGCCCTATTCGGTCGAGCTCTGCGGTGGCACGCATGTCCGGGCGACCGGCGATATCGGCCTGGTGCGTGTCGTGTCGGACAGCGCGGTCGCCGCCGGCGTGCGCCGCATCGAGGCGCTGACCGGCGAAGCCGCGCGCAAACATCTCGACGAGCAGGACCGGCGTTTGAAGGCGACGGCGGCCGTGCTCAAGATTTCGCCGGCCGATGTGCCGGCGCGCGTCGAGACGCTGCTCGAAGAGCGCAAGAAGCTCGAGAAGGAATTGACCGAGGCGCGCAAGAAGCTGGCGCTGGGCGGGGGATCGTCAGCCGATGCTCCAGCCGCCAATGAGACGGTCGCCGGTGTCGGCTTCCTCGGCAAGACGGTCTCCGGTGTCTCGCCGAAGGATTTGAAGCCGCTGGCCGATGCCGGCAAGAGCTCGCTCGGCTCCGGCGTCGTCGTCTTCGTCGGCGCCGGCGAAGACAACAAGGCAAGCGTCGTGGTGGCCGTCACCGACGACCTCATCGGCCGCTTCAGCGCCGTCGACCTTGTCCGCGTGGCCTCCGCCGCATTGGGCGGGCAGGGCGGCGGCGGGCGGCCCGACATGGCCCAGGCCGGTGGCCCCGACGCTTCCAAGGCCGATGATGCGATTGCAGCGGTGAGGGCGGCACTCGAAGCGGCGTAGGCAAGTGGGTTGAATTATAGCAACGGTTGGAGGGCCAGCGCCCCCCTCTGTCCTGCCGGACATTTCCCGCACTTGGGGGGAGATCGGACGTCGCGTCGGCTTTCGCCAATCTACCGCGTGGAAATACGACCGCGCCGGAATAGGCGCCTTAGCGGACGCTGCCAATCTCCCCACTCGTGGGGGAGATGTCCGGCAGGACAGAGGCGGGCGCTGTCCCGCGGACGTCTCTTATCAGCCGACTTTTTCAGTCCGCACGAAGCTCGGCCGAGCCGCAATGCGCGTATACCAGTCCAGGATATCAGGGAACTCGGCCAGCACCTTTTGCCCCTCGCTGACCTTGACGAAATAGCCAATGATCGGCGCCGCATACAGGTCGGCCAGCGTCAGCTGATCGCCGAGCAGCCACGGTCCCGGAGCCTTGAGCGCGGCAAGCACCCGCAGCGCCGTTTCTGCCTGGTGCAGCCCGCCGGCGATCAGCGCCTCGTCTGGCGCCTCTTTCTCCAGCCGCTCGACGGCGACATCCCAGACCAACGACCTGTAGGCGTAGGCGTCGAGTATGCCGATGATCTGGTTCATGGTTGCGCGGCCGCGAGGCTCCGTCGCTTGCAGGGCCGGCCCGTCAAACACCTCGTCGACATATCTTGCGATCGCGCTTGTCTCGAAGAGGCGAAACCCGTCATGCTCGAAGGCCGGGATGCGGCCGAACGGATGATGCTCGAAATACCAGGCGGGAACGCCATCGGCGGCAAAGACATCGACCGGCACAAGCTCGTAGTCGATGCCTTTTTCCGCGAGTACGAGGCGGACGATGCGTAGATAGACGCTGTACTCCGCCCCGTAGACGATGGGCTTGCCCATCTTGCTTACTTGTCAGGCCATCGCCTTCTGCAGGTTCTCGTCGATCTTGTCGAGGAAACCGGTGGTCGACAGCCAGGGCTGGTCGGGGCCGATCAAGAGCGACAGGTCCTTGGTCATGAAGCCGGACTCGACCGTCTGGATGCAGACCTTTTCCAGCGTTTCGGAGAAACGCTTCAGGTCGGCATTGTCGTCGAGCTTGGCGCGGTGCGCGAGGCCGCGCGTCCAGGCGAAGATCGAGGCGATCGAATTGGTCGAGGTTTCCTCGCCCTTCTGATGCTGGCGATAATGGCGGGTGACGGTGCCATGCGCGGCTTCGGCTTCCACGGTCTTGCCGTCCGGTGTCATCAGCACCGATGTCATCAGGCCGAGCGAGCCGAAACCCTGAGCAACCGTGTCGGACTGCACGTCACCGTCATAGTTCTTGCAGGCCCAGACATAGCCGCCCGACCATTTCAGGGCGGAGGCCACCATGTCGTCGATCAGGCGGTGCTCGTACCACAGCTTCTTCGACTTGAACTCGGCCTCGAATTCAGCCTCGTAGACCTCCTGGAAGATGTCCTTGAAGCGGCCGTCATAGGCCTTGAGGATAGTGTTCTTGGTCGACAGATAGACCGGATAGTTGCGCAGCAGGCCGTAGTTCAGCGAGGCGCGGGCAAACTCGCGGATCGAGTCGTCGAGATTGTACATGGCCATGGCGACACCGGCGCCGGGCGCGTCGTACACATCGTGCTCGATCACCTGGCCGTCCTCACCCACGAATTTGATGGTCAGCTTGCCCTTGCCGGGGAAGCGGAAATCGGTGGCGCGGTACTGGTCGCCGAAGGCATGACGGCCGACGATGATCGGCTTGGTCCAGCCGGGCACCAGGCGCGGCACGTTCTTCATGATGATCGGCTCGCGGAAGATGGTGCCGCCGAGGATGTTGCGGATGGTGCCGTTCGGCGACTTCCACATCTTCTTCAGCTTGAACTCCTCGACGCGCTGTTCGTCGGGCGTGATCGTCGCGCATTTCACGCCGACGCCGTGTTTCTTGATGGCGTTGGCCGAATCGATGGTCACCTGGTCGTTGGTGGCGTCGCGATGCTCGATGCCGAGGTCGTAATATTCAAGCTTGAGGTCGAGATAAGGGTGGATCAGCTTGTCCTTGATGAACTGCCAGATGATGCGGGTCATCTCGTCGCCGTCGAGTTCGACGACCGGGTTCGCCACCTTGATCTTCGCCATGAAAGAATGCCTCGTTGCTGGGATATGGGACGGCCTTGCCCGCGTGGCGTTGGGCCGGGAGATGTCGCCCGTATATCAAAGCGCTTTTGGCCACGCAAACGGCGATCGGTCACGAATTGGAGGCCAGAGCCGTCGTCATTTGCGAATGCTTCATTTTCCCGGCCGAATATGGCAGGGACGCTGAAATGCCGCAAACAGCAGTTCATTGACAATCATGCCCGTCATCAAAGATCCCGATAGCATTGCAGTCGCCGGCCCGGCGATCATCCTCGTCGAGCCGCAGCTTGGCGAGAACATCGGCATGGTCGCGCGCGCCATGGCCAATTTCGGTCTGTCGGAGCTGCGCCTGGTCAACCCGCGTGATGGTTGGCCGAGCGAGAAGGCACGCGCGGCGGCCAGCCGCGCCGACCATGTCATCGACGCCGTGAGAGTGTTCGACGACCTGGCCTCGGCGCTCGCCGACTTGAATTTTGTCTTCGCAACCACGGCCAGGCAGCGCGACGGCTTCAAATCCGTGCGCGGGCCGGTGGAGGCGGGCAGGATGCTTCGGACCCATCATGCAATGGGACAACGCACTGGCATCCTGTTCGGACGCGAACGCTTCGGCCTCTACAATGACGAGGTCGGCTTGGCCGACGAGATCGTCACTTTCCCGGTCGATCCCGATTTCTCCTCGCTCAACATCGCCCAGGCCGCGCTGCTGATGTCCTATGAATGGATGAAGTCCGGCCTGGAAGATGAGACCAAGACCAATTTTTCCGGCCCGGACATGAAGCCGGCAAGCAAGGAAGAATTGCACGGCCTGTTTGCGTATCTGGAAGGCGCATTGGAAGCGCGCGGCTATTTCCGGCCGGCGCCGAAGAAGCCGAAAATGGTCGACAATCTGCGCGCGGTGCTCACACGCCCCGGCTTTGCCGAACCGGAGCTCAAGGTGCTGCGCGGCATCATCTCGTCGCTCGACAGGTTTTCTCCGGCGATGCCGCGCGGCGACGGGTCCCCTGGCGACGATCCGCGGCGCTTGCCCGCGGCCGCCGCGCGTGCCCGCAAGGCGGAGGCGGCGCGCTTTGCCGACACCGGCAAGGACGATGACATACCGCCGCTTGGCGGAAAAGGAACCGACAATGACTGAGCGGCCGATCCTGATGTTCGATTCGGGCATCGGCGGGCTTACCGTGCTGCGCGAGGCACGCGTGCTGATGCCCGACCGCCGCTTCATCTATGTCGCCGACGACGCTGCGTTTCCCTACGGCGCTTGGGAAGAGCCGGCGCTGAGGGCGCATATACTCGAATTGTTCGGCAAACTGCTGGAGCGCTTTGCGCCGGCCATTTCCGTCATCGCCTGCAACACCGCCTCGACGTTGGTGATCGATGCGTTGCGCGATAGATTTCCCGAGCATCCTTTCGTCGGCATGGTGCCTGCGATCAAGCCGGCGGCGGAACGCACGCGCTCAGGGCTGGTTTCGGTGCTGGCGACGCCTGGCACCGTCAAGCGCCAATACACGCGCGACCTGATCAGCAAATGGGCGCAGAAATGCCATGTCCGCCTGGTGGGCAGCGACAGGCTGGCGGGACTGGCTGAGATCTACATGCGTGAGGGCTTCGTCGATGAAGAAGCCGTGCGCACCGAGATTACGCCGTGCTTCGTCGAACATGATGCGCTGCGTACGGATATCGTCGTGCTCGCCTGCACACACTACCCCTTTCTGGCCAATCGCATGCGCAAGACGGCGCCCTGGCCGGTCGATTGGCTCGACCCCGCTGAAGCGATCGCGCGCCGGGCGCTGTCGCTTCTCGCCGACATCGATCCGAGCGGTCGTGGCGAGATGCTGCCTGAAGGCCCCGACCTTGCCGTCTTCACATCGAAAAGAGCCGATTTTCCGACCCGTCGCCTAATACAGGGCTTCGGGCTGGCGATGTCGTGATTCCGAAGCGGAACATCACGGCAGTCGTTGCGTTTTTCTCCAGATTCTAACGGGAGAAAGAGCCATGCCAGCCACCTCGAAAGCCCAGCAGAAAGCCGCCGGCGCGGCTCTGTCGGCCAAGCGCGGCGAGACCAAGAAGAGCGAACTCCAGGGCGCTTCCAAGGGAATGTACGAATCGATGAGCGAAAAGCAGCTCGAGGAATTCGCCGAGACGAAGCGCAAGGGCCTGCCGGAGAAGAAGTCGAAAGACTAAGGGTTAAGCATCCGGAATCAAAGAGCCCGCGGCCAAGACCGCGGGCTTTGAAATGATATCGGCCGCCTGAGACCGGATAGGAGCCTACCAGCGCCCGCTGCAGCGCTTGATCTTGTAGCGTATGACCTTCTTGTGGCCGTGCCGCCAGATAACCTTCTTCTTGATCACGATGCGGCAAGCCTGGTGATGCCGGTGTCCTTGCCAATGCCTGGCCTCCGCCGGCTCCGGTGTCAGGACCGCCATGGATCCCGCCAACACAGCGGCTCCTGTCAGGGTAAGGAAGAATTTCTTCATGCGAATGTAGCTCCTCTGCTCCGGTCCCTTCCTGATGCCGCTGGCGCAACCTCCCGCCACATCCGGCACTGCACTCAACCCAGAGACGCTATATCGTCGCCATGGCCTACGCCAGCCACAAGCTTGACACCGGTTAAATCTCCGTTTAATCAGCGCCCCAACACCGGGCCGCAATGCCCGGTGGTTTTCTTTATGTGCGCAAGATGCGTGGAAATCCAATTCTACTATCTTGTTTGAACTGACGTGTCCCGTGGGTTTTCCGCCGCGTTGCGTGGGAAAACCCTGTCAGGTCTCGAAAACGGAGGCCAGAGGAGGGCGCGTTTCCTTCACCCGGACCATGAGGTTCCGGGTGTATTGTTTTGAAAAGGGAATGCGATGAGCAAGCGCGAATCCGCGAAGTACAAGATCGACCGCCGTCTCGGCGAAAATATCTGGGGCCGCCCGAAGTCCCCGGTCAACAAGCGTGAATACGGTCCTGGCCAGCATGGCCAGCGCCGCAAGGGCAAGCTTTCCGATTTCGGCCTGCAGCTGCGCGCCAAGCAGAAGCTGAAGGGTCACTATGGCGATGTTTCGGAAAAGCAGTTCCGCAAGGTCTATGAAGAGGCTGACCGCCGCAAGGGCGACACCTCGGAGAACCTGATCGGCCTGCTCGAATCGCGTCTCGACGCGGTCGTCTACCGCGCCAAGTTCGTGCCGACCATTTTCGCCGCCCGTCAGTTCGTCAACCACGGCCACGTCAACGTCAACGGCAAGCGTGTCAATATCGGCTCGTATCGCTGCAAGCCGGGCGATGTCGTCGAAGTGCGCGAAAAGTCCAAGCAGCTGGTCATCGTTCTGGAAGCGGTCGGTCTCGCCGAGCGCGACGTGCCGGACTACATCGAAGCCGATCACAACAAGATGGTCGCGACCTTCTCGCGCATCCCTGGCCTTGCGGACGTTCCGTTCGCCGTGCAGATGGAACCGAACCTGGTCGTCGAATTCTATTCGCGCTAAACGAGCGCGTTCTGCGATACCAAGCAAAGGCCGCCTGTCGAGGCGGCCTTTTCTTTGTCGGTCATGTCCGCTAATCCGGCGCTCTGGGCCACTGAAAGCGACATGCCATGAACATGCTTCCAGACATCGAACCGATCGCCGACAGCGAAGGCGGCTTCCATCCGCTGTTCGCCGACGTGCCGTCCTCGGTCGAATTCAACAAATTGCGCAAGCGGCTGCTGCGGCTGACCCGGCAGGCGATCGAGGATTTCTCGATGGTCACGCCCGGCCAGCGCTGGCTCGTTGCCCTGTCTGGCGGCAAGGATTCCTACGGCCTGCTCGCGGTGCTGCTCGACCTTAAATGGCGCGGGCTCTTGCCGGTCGATCTTCTGGCCTGCAATCTCGACCAAGGCCAGCCCAATTTCCCCAAACATATCCTGCCGGACTATCTCGACAGCCACGGCATTGCCCACCGGATCGAGTATCAGAACACCTATTCCGTCGTCACCGACAAGCTTCCTGCGGGCAGCACCTATTGCTCGCTCTGCTCGCGCCTCAGGCGGGGCCATCTCTACCGCATTGCGCGCGAGGAGGGGTGCTCGGCGCTGGTGCTCGGCCACCATCGTGAGGACATTCTCGAGACCTTTTTCATGAACCTCTTCCATGGGGGCCGTCTCGCCGCCATGCCGCCAAAACTGCTCAACGACGAAGGCGACGTCATGGTGCTGCGGCCATTGAGCTACTGCGCCGAAGCCGATCTGGAAAAATTCGCTGCCGCCATGCAATTCCCGATCATTCCCTGCGATCTCTGCGGCAGCCAGGAAGGTCTTCAGCGCAACGCCATGAAGGCGATGCTCGAGGATCTGGAAAAGCGCATGCCGGGCCGCAAGGATACGATGCTGCGCGCACTGTCCAACAGCAGGCCATCGCATCTGCTCGACAGAAAGCTGTTCGATTTCGCCGCCCTCAATGAAACCCTCACAGCCAGGCAAGACGTTCCCGATGACATTTGACGATACTGCGATCGACTGGCTTGCCGGTCTTCTGTCCGACGCCGCAAAAGCCGAGATCATGCCGCGTTTTCGCCGGTTGGGCGACGGCGATATCAGGCAGAAGACCTCGGCAGCCGACCTGGTGACCGAAGCCGACGTCAATGCCGAGCGGCTCATCACCGCCAGGCTGCGCGAGCGCTATCCCCAGGCGATGGTCGTCGGCGAGGAGGCCTGTTCCGACAATCCGGCGCTGTTGAACGGGTTGGGCGATGCCGATCTGGCCTTCGTCATCGATCCGGTCGACGGCACTTTCAACTTCGCCTCCGGCGTGCCGCTGTTCGGCGTCATGCTGGCGGTCGTGGTCCAGGGCGAGACGGTTGCCGGCATCATCCACGATCCCGTCGGCAAGGACTGGCTGATTGGCGCCAGGGGCGCCGGCAGCCATATCCGGCATGCGCATGGCAGCCTGGAGAAGGTGCATGTCGCGGCACCCGCCTTGATCTCGGAAATGACCGGCTCGGTCTCCTGGCAATATATGGCCGAGCCGGAGCGGTCGCGGCTGGCGCGCAACCAGACGAAGATCCTGTCGCAGTTCGCCTATCGCTGCGCCGCGCACGAATACCGCTTGCTGGCGAGCGGCCATGCCCACTTCGTCGTCTACAACAAGCTGATGCCGTGGGATCATCTGGCCGGCGTGCTGATCCATGCCGAGGCCGGCGGCCATGCGGCGCGCTTCGACGGCAGCACCTATCTGCCCTCGCATCTCGGCGGCGGCCTGCTTGTCGCGCCCGATCGCGAAAGCTGGCACGAATTGCGCCGCGAACTCTGGGCGGCACAGGATTAATTGCTGCGTTAGCCGAAGGAGCGGTGCAATTTCACGCAAATCCGGAGGCTCTCGAATGAAACCTCGGTTCGCATTTGTCGCGGCGGCTCTTGCCGCCGCTTTGTTTGCCAGTTCCCTGGAAGCAAAATTGCAAGAGCGCAGCTGTCGCAGTTCCGATCCCGTCGATACGATAAGGGAGATGTCGGACGCTATCTATGCCTGCTGGAAACCGCCACCCGGAACCGCGGGCATGTCCCTGACACTGCGGTTCTCGCTTCGCCGCAACGGCACACTGATTGGCAAACCTCGCGCCACATATTCCGATCTGGGAACCGATGCCCAGCGCAGCAGGGCCTTCGTGGCATCCATCCTCAGGGCACTCGATGACGCTCTGCCATTGCCTTTTTCGGACAGCATGGGTGAAGCAATCGCAGGGCGCATGCTTGCCCCTCGGTTCACGGCAACTCTTGAAGGTGCGTCCTAATGCAAGTCGGTGATGTGCCCTGAAACGGGCGGGTTCTGTGGCTGGAACATCTTGCCGCGCTCGGCGATGAAGATCGTCAGCAGCGCCGCGACCGAGACACTGCAGAAGCCGGCGGCCAGCGGCGTCACCGTGCCGTTGAAGGCCTGACCGATCAGCGTGCCGAGAATGCCGCCGAGAAACGTCTGCATGAAACCGAGGATCGACGACGCCGTGCCGGCCAGTTGTCCGAGCGGTTCCATGGCCAGCGCGTTGAAGTTCGCGCCGAGCGCACCGAACGGAAGCATGGCACAGGCAAAGAAGGTGATGAACAGCCAGAGCGGCATCTTCATTTCCAGCGAGACCACCAGCCAGGCAAGGCTGATGACCAGGAACAGCAGCAGTGCGCTTTGCGACAGGCGGCGCATGCCGATGCGGCCGACAAGGCGCGAATTCAGAAAGTTGGAGAAGGCGAGCACGCCCGCAACCCCGGCGAAGATGACCGGGAACATCTCGCCGACATGGAAGATGTCCACATAGATCTGCTGCGCCGAAGCGATGAAGCCGAACATGGCGCCGAAGATGAAGGTGCTGGCGAAGGCATAGCAGATCGCAATGCGGTTGGTGAGCACGATGCGAAACCCACCGACAATCGAGTTCACGGTCAGCGGCCGGCGATGTTCGGGATGCAGCGTTTCAGGCAGGCGCAGCAGCGACCAGGCCGAGACGAGGAGCGCACCGACGGCCATGGTGACAAAGATCCAATGCCAGGTCGCAAACAGCATGATGAACTGGCCGATGCCGGGAGCAATGACCGGTATCGCCATGAACACCATGAAGATCAGCGACATCACCTCGGCCATGCGCCGGCCGTCGAACGTATCGCGCACGATCGAGACGGCGATGACGCGGGTGGCGGCCGCACCGATGCCTTGCACGGCCCGGCACAGCAGAAGTGTTTCAAAGCTTGGCGCAATGGCGGCAGCCGCCGCCGCGGCGACATAAATCACCAGCCCGGCGACCAGCGGTGCGCGACGCCCGAAGCGATCCGAGATCGGCCCGAAGAACAACTGTCCGCCGCCGAAGCCCAGAATGTAGGCCGTTATGACGTACTGCCGGTGGTTTTCATTTTCGACGCCGAGCGAGGCGCCGATCTGCTGCAGCGCCGGCAGCATGATATCGATGGCCAGCGAGTTCAGCGCCATCAGCGCCGCGCACAGGGCGATGAACTCCCAGCGCGGAATGGGCAGTTTGCTTGCCGATTGCGGCTCTGGTTTTGACTGGTCCACGGCAAGTCCGATCTTTCAAACGAAAATGCGCCGGCGGGCCGGCGCATTGGCTCGTCTTGGTCCTGGGTTCAGGACATGAAAATTGCCGAGGTGGGCTGCTCCCGGCGCCTTTGTGCATGACCCCGAAAATCAAAATCAACCTTCGGATGGCAATATGCACAAACAGAAATCAGGCGGCGCCTTTGACGCTGACGCCCTTCTCGACGAGGAATGTCTGCAACTCACCGGCCTGGAACATCTCGCGGATGATATCGCAGCCGCCGACGAATTCGCCCTTGACGTAGAGCTGAGGGATCGTCGGCCAGTTGGAATATTCCTTGATGCCCTGGCGCAGTTCAGCCGAGTCCAGAACGTTCACGCCTTTGTAGTCGGCGCCGATATAGTCGAGGATCTGGACGACCTGGCCGGAAAATCCGCATTGCGGGAAACCGGGCGTGCCCTTCATGAAAAGGACGACGTCGTTGCCCTTCACTTCATTGTCGATGTAGTCGTTGATACCGCTCATGGAAAATCCTTTCCCGCCTGTGGGAGTCAGGCTCGAAACATATCCCTTCAAATAAACCCAACGATTGCTCGAAACAAGACGTTAGCCGTGCCGTGGCTGAAATGGCGCAAAGGATGAGCCGTGTTGGGCCAAGCGGTTCTCTCGACACTGATCCGCGTGGTTGCGGTTGTTCCGGTGCGGCTCAGTCAGGAACGCTGGTCTGCAGCGCCAGTGCGTGCAGCACGCCACCCATATTTCCTTTCAGCGCGTCATAGACCATCTGGTGCTGCTGCACGCGGCTTTTCCCTCGAAAGCTCTCGGCCACCACCTCGGCCGCATAATGGTCGCCGTCGCCGGCGAGATCGCGGATCGTCACCTTGGCGTCCGGAATGCCGTCCTTGATCAGTTTTTCGATGTCGTGGGCATCCATTGCCATGGCAAAATCCTGTTTCGAGCGGCCGGCAGCCGGCCATAAGATGAGAGTCGGGCGAGCCTAAAGCCTTTCCGGTCCGGATTGAAGCCGTTCTGTCCCACCAACGGCAAGACGGTTCGATGGCTTCAGAGAAAGACTAGACCGGTGGGCTTGCTTCATTCTCGGCAACGTCCTCGCGTGTCGAGAAAGCACGGCCAAGGCTGAAGGCAAGTACATAGAGCGGCAAGTTGAGCACGAGGCTGACAATGGGAAGATAGCTCGTCATTTGCCAAGCCGGCGAGAAGAACGCCTGGCCGTAGCCGTCGCAGGTCAACGACGAGCCGTACTCCCACAACGCGCCTACGACCACCGCGCTGGCAAAAAGCTTGATGCAGGTGACAATGTGCCTTGCCCGTGCCGGATCCGGCGCCAGGCGGTCCCACAGAACCAGGCAGACGATCGGGACCGCGTAGACGAGATTCTGCGCGATGAGCATGGGGATGGCGCCATTGGCCGCGGCAAGGAACTCCGCGCGCGTTTCCAGCCGCATGCATACCTCGCTTGAGGTTGTCGACAGCAGGAAAAAGACGAACGGTCCCAGGAACCAGAAGAAGAACAACGACGGCCAGAAGACGACTGCAAGCAGCGCCCGGGCAGCCAGTTTCCTGTGATTGATCATGAGTTTCCCGAAAAACCGTTCCCACTTTTCGGGATCATGCTCTCGTCAACTGGCCTGGTCCATGAAGCGGGGGAACCAGCCTTCGTGCGCCGCGGAGAGTTCGCTGACCGGGATTGCCCTGGCGTCGCCAAGCTTCAGCGCGTTGCCCCCGGTCGAGCCGATCCACGGCGCGAAGATGCCGAGTTCGCCCTGCTGCTTGCGAATGGCGTCCCATTCGTCACCATGCGGATCGATCGACAGCGTCAGGAGATAACGGCCCTGATCCTCGCCGAACCAGACCGGGATCGGGTCGGTGCCGACAAGCCCGGGAACGGCGGCGCCGATTCCGGACGCCATCGCCATCTCGGCAAGTGCAACGGCGACACCGCCATCGGAAACGTCGTGCGCCGCCGTGACGATGCCGGAGGCGATGAGCGCTCGCACATGGTCGCCGACGCGTTTTTCGTGATCGAGATCGACCGGCGGCGGCGGGCCATCCGTGCGGCCGTGTACGTCCCTGAAATAGACCGATTGGCCAAGATGCGTTCCCCAGGACGCCGGTGCGCCGACCAGCAGGATCATCTGGCCCTCGGCCGCAAAGCCGATCCGCACCATCTTCGACCAATCGGCGATCAGCCCGACGCCGCCTATGGTCGGGGTTGGCAGGATGCCTTGGCCGTTGGTCTCGTTGTAGAGCGAGACATTGCCGGAGACGATCGGGAATCCGAGCGCACGGCAGGCGTCGCCTATGCCTTTCACCGCGCCGACCAGCTGGCCCATGATCTCAGGCCGTTCCGGGTTGCCGAAATTGAGGTTGTCGGTTGCGGCCAGCGGCAGAGCGCCGGTGGCGGTCAAATTGCGCCAGCATTCGGCCACCGCCTGCTTGCCGCCCTCATAGGGGTCGGCCTCGCAATAGCGCGGCGTCACGTCGGAGGAGAAGGCGAGCGCCTTGGTCGCATGGCCTTCGACCCGGACCACGCCGGCATCGCCGCCTGGAAGCTGCAGCGAATTGCCCTGGATCAACGTGTCATACTGTTCCCACACCCAGCGCCGCGAAGACAGGTCGGGCCCGCCGAGCAGCTTCAGCAGCGCGTCTGCAACGTCGGCTTGCGGAATGTCATTGGCGGCCAGCGGCGCCGGCTTTTTCGGTTCGGTCCACGGCCGATCATATTCCGGAGCCTTGTCGCCAAGATCCTTGATCGGCAGGTTGGCGACCTCGTCGCCCTGGTGCAGAACGCGGAAGCGCAGATCGTCGGTGGTCTTGCCGACGATGGCGAAATCGAGCCCCCATTTGTGGAAGATCGCCTCGGCTTCCTTTTCCTTTTCCGGGCGCAGCACCATCAGCATGCGCTCCTGGCTTTCCGAAAGCATCATTTCGTAGGCGCTCATGCGCTCTTCGCGCACAGGAACCTTGTCGAGATCGAGCTCGATTCCGAGGTCGCCCTTGGCGCCCATTTCGACCGCCGAGCAGGTGAGGCCGGCGGCACCCATGTCCTGGATGGCGATGACGGCGCCCGAGGCCATCAGTTCGAGGCTGGCTTCCAGCAGGCATTTTTCGGTGAAGGGATCGCCGACCTGCACTGTCGGGCGCTTCTCATCGATTTTGTCGTCGAATTCGGCCGAAGCCATGGTGGCGCCGCCGACGCCGTCGCGGCCAGTCTTGGCGCCGAGATAGACGACCGGCAGGCCGACGCCCTTGGCTTCCGACAGGAAGATCGCATCGGTTTTGGCAAGGCCCGCCGCAAAGGCGTTGACCAGGATGTTGCCATTGTAGCGGGCGTCGAAATTGACCTCGCCGCCGACTGTCGGCACGCCGAAGGCGTTGCCATAGCCGCCGACGCCGGAAACCACGCCTGAAACGAGGTGCCGGGTCTTGGGATGGTCAGGCGAGCCGAAGCGCAGCGCATTCATCGCCGCGATCGGCCGCGCGCCCATGGTGAAGACGTCGCGCAATATGCCGCCGACGCCGGTCGCCGCGCCTTGGTAGGGCTCGATATAGGACGGGTGGTTGTGGCTCTCCATCTTGAAGACGACGCAGTCGCCGTCGCCGATGTCGACCACGCCGGCATTCTCGCCCGGCCCCTGGATGACTTGCGGACCGGTGGTCGGCAGCGTGCGCAGCCACTTCTTCGAGGATTTGTAGGAGCAGTGCTCATTCCACATCGCCGAGAAGATGCCGAGTTCGGTGAAGCTCGGCTCGCGCCCGACGAGGTCGAGGATGCGCTGATACTCGTCGGGCTTGAGCCCGTGTGAGGCAATGAGCTCGGGGGTGATCGGCACGGAATTGGAAATGGTCATGGGCGGCGATTTATATCCGGGACGTTGGGATTTTGAGTCCCGTCTTATCGCAAGCCTCGCGGCCGATACACCCATGGATCGACGAAAAACGACGGAAAACCGGACAAAGCCACGCAGTGTCAGGAGAAGCTGTCGTAGCCGGCGCGGCCTTCATCGAGAAGTCGCCGGATCGCCGCGACGCCTTCGGCTATGTCCTCGCGCTGTCTCGGCTGCGAAACGCCAAAGCGGACGCCATGGAAAACCTGCTCGGAGCGGCCGGCCTTGAACTCGTCCTCATCGTCGATCAGCACGCCGTGCTCAAGGCAGGCGTTCTTGAAGGTGCCGGAAAGCCAGGGGTCGGGCAGGGTCAGCCAGACAAAGGGCACCCTGTCATGCGACTTGAATGCGAAGCCGGCCAAAGTCTCGCGCACGATGGCGATGCGGGCGCCGATTTCGGCGATGCTGCGCTTGCGTATCTCATCCGCCTGACCTGACAGCACCAGCCTTGTATTCACCTCCGCCAGCAGGAAGGGCATGCCGCCGGTCATCATCTTGTGAGCGACACGGATGCGGTGGCGGTAGGCGGGCGGGCAAGAAAGCCAGCCGCCGCGTACACCGGCTGCGACCGACTTCGACAGGCCGCCCGCGACAATGGTGCGTTCAGGCGCATACTCGGCCAGCAATGGTGTCGGGTCATCGGTCAGATTGCCATAGAGGTCGTCCTCGATGAGGACTACGTTGTATTCGCGTGCGACATGGGCGATCGCCTCGCGGCGCGCCGCCGACAAGGTGGCCAGCGTCGGATTCTGCGCAGTCGGCATCAGGAAGATCATCTTGGGATGCTTTTGCGCGCAGACGCGCTCGAAATCCTGCGGATCGATGCCTTCCTCGTCCGATGCCACCAGCGCGGTGCGCCTGCCGATCAGGCCGGCACTGCGGGAAATCTGCGAGTAGGTGAGGTGCTCGAAGGCAACATAGTCGCCAGGCATGGTGAGCGCCGCGATTGCCGCCATCACCGCCGCATGGGTGCCGAGCGTGGGAACGATGGTGTCGGCACTCGGACGAAACGAATTGCGCGCCAACCAGCGGGCGCCGGCTTCGTACCAGCGGTCGGGAAAATCCCGCGTGTAGCTTGAAATCTCATGTGGATGGTCCTGCGCCGTGCGCGACAGGACACCGGCGACGATGTCGCCCTGGCCGATATCGGGTGCTGCGGTGCTGTCGAAACGCAGCTTGCCTTTAGGCGCATCGATATAGCGTGTGCCTTCGCCGCCGACGTCCGGAGCCGGAAAATCCGGCTTCGCGCGCTGGCCGAGCACATAGGTTCCACGCCCGACTTCGCCGCTCACCAGCCCACGCTCGCGCAGCAATTGATAGGCCCGGCCGACCGTGCCGACGGTGGTGCCGATGTCGTAGGCGAGGTCGCGTTGCGGCGGCAGCTTTGCGCCGGCATCGATCACCCCCCGGTCGATGTCCGTTTCGATGGAATCCGCAAGCCGCTGATACAGCGGGCCGGAGCCGGTGGTGAGGTCGGGGAGCCAATTTGTCATGGTGACAATTTTCTATATTGCACCCATACATGAGTCAATACATATCAGATGCGTGCCAAAAAGGGTACAATTTGGAATTCTGGTAGAAAGAAAATGAATACAATCGCCACAATCCGTCATTCGAGCGCCGAGTTATCGGGCCAAGCGACACGTCCATCGGACCGGAGCGGCTTTGTCAGCCGTCTGGTGCGTCTGGTCAGATCGCTGGCGAGATGGATCGACAGCCTGCTGGATCGCCGCCGCAGCCGGCTGGCACTGCTGGAAATGACCGATGATCAGCTCAAGGATATCGGCGTCTCGCGCTGCGATGCCCACCGTGAGGGCATCAGGCCGTTCTGGGACTGAAAGCTAGCGGAGTTTTGATGCCCTGATGCGTGCAATGCCATGGTCCGCAAGGACGGCGACCACGCACAGCACGAGAAAAAGTCCGGTGATGGCCAGCGCCGAGATGGCAACGCTGGGCGCACCGTTCTTGGCGACGTCAAGGAAGGGATAGGGCACCTCGCCGGCAAGCGGTGCCCGTACCAGCGCATAGATCAGATAGGCGACGGGATAGAGCATCCACCAGGAAATGTCGCTCCAGCGCGTCCTGCCGTCAGCGCCCGATATCAACCACCACAGCACGAAGAGCACCGGCGTCACATAATGCAGCAGGACGTCGCAGAGCAGGAACAGCCCCTGCGGCTGCCAGAGTTGTGCCAGGACCGTTGCGTAGATGATGAAGACCAGCGCGATCGAAACCGCAACGCCGGTGCGCATCCGCGCGCCTGCAAAGGCCGGCAGCCAGGCATAGAAGGTGGGTGACAGCAGCGACGTGTACACCAGCACCGCGCCGATGTTGGTCAGGATGGTGAAGAAGCTGAAGACGAAAATGATTGAGCCAAGCAGGCTGCGGCCGGCTTCCATCGATGCCGGAATGCTGATGCAGAACTGCAGGATGAGCCCGGCCAGACCGATGACCAGACCCGCGATCTGCAGGAACCGGCCCACGGGCTAGGCCGTCGCGGCGCAGGCCGGATTGCCGGCCTGCCAACGGGCGATGTCCGAGCCGATGCGGGCGCCGAGCGGATCGTTCATCAGCGGTCCGAAGACGTCGACGCGGCTAGAATTGCCTTGCGCTTGCACGACGAGCAAAGGTTTGCCGCCATAGTGCTTGGCCGGCACCAGCAGGAAACGCGGCGTGCCGCTGAACGAATTCAGCTCATTGGCCATCTGGTACGGTTTGAAGGCTGGGTCCTTGCTGGCGATCCAGCATTTGTGGGCAGCGATCGCCACTTGTTCCATGGCCAGCAGCGCAGCACTTTTGCCTGAGGGAACAGGCGTGCTCTTTGGCGTCGACTGGCAGGATGCCAGCACAAAGCCCGCCGCGGCGACCAGCGCGATCGTCTTCGACTTGATCAAGCGGCACCCATCTCAAGCTCGGAAAGAAAAATCTTCAAACCATCGGTCATCTCGCCCCACACCCGCGACAATGCCGGGTGTTGCGAGGCGATCTGCTGGTAGGCGTCGAATTTCGGATAGGCGTCGAGCAGGTCGTGGCGTCCCGTCATAACGCGAAAATTGTTGAAGATGAACCGCGTCGGCGTCAGCCAGGCATCGGCGAAACTAATGTCGTCGCCGAGTGCGAAGGGCCCTTGCGCCATGCGGGCCTCGATCGCCGCCAGTCCATGATGTAGGCGGGCGAACTGGGCGTCGATCTCGGCATTGTTTCGCTTCGGCACGGAATGAAGCTCGAAAAGCTTCATCATCGGTGTCAGCACATCGAGATCGGTGATGCGGGCGAACATACGCACCAGCGCGCGGTCCTTGGAATCGGGCGGCAGCAGCGCCGGTTCCGGGAACCGTTCCTCGAGATATTCGGCGATGACCACCGATTCGACGATGGTTTCGCCCGAGCCGGTGATCAGAACCGGAATCCGGTTCATCGGTGAGATGGCGCGAAACTCTTCCGGGATGGGGAAACCGGGCGGCGGCGCGATGATCTTGAGTGGTACGTCCTTGATGTAGGCCAGTGCCCGCACGATCGACGAGTAGGGCGACAACGGCCGCGAATAGAGTTTCATGACCGTCTCTCTCCCCAATGAACCAGACTTGCTCCAAAGAGACAGGAATGTCCGGCTGTTTTCAAGCTGTTCGCTTCGATATCGTCAGGCGGCGATGCCGAGGGCGCTCTCGAACAGTCCGCGGCCGTCGGTGCCGCCATGGGCTGCTTCGATCAGGTTTTCCGGGTGCGGCATCAGCCCGAGCACATTGCCTTGGCTGTTGACGATGCCGGCAATGTCGTTGATCGAGCCGTTGGGGTTGGTGCCCTCCGCATAGCGGAACACCACCTGGCCTTCGCCTTCGAGACGGGCAAGCGTGTCGGCGTCGGCGAAATAATTGCCGTCATGATGCGCGACCGGCGAGCGGATGATCTGGCCCGGCTGATAGCGGCGGGTGAACATGGTGTTGGCATTGGTGATCTCGAGCTTCACCTGCCGGCAGACGAATTTCAGCGAGGTGTTGCGCATCAAGGCGCCCGGCAACAGGCCGGCCTCGACCAGGATTTGGAAACCATTGCAGACGCCGATGACTGTAACGCCCGCGGCCGCTTTTTCGGCCACTGCCCGCATGACCGGCATGCGCGCAGCGATCGCGCCGCAGCGCAGATAGTCGCCGAAGGAAAAGCCGCCCGGAATGGCGATCAGGTCGACATCGGGGATTTCGGTGTCGGTCTGCCAGACGGTGACTGGCGGTGTTCCCGAAATCTTGGTCAACGCCGCGATCATGTCGCGGTCGCGGTTGAGGCCGGGCAGGAGGACGACGGCTGATTTCAATTTAGGCGATCTCCACCGCGTAATTCTCAATCACCGTATTCGCCAGCAGCTTGTCGCACATGGCCTTGAGGTCGGCTTCGGCCTTGGCCTTGTCACTTTCGGCCAGCTCGACGTCGAAAACCTTGCCCTGCCGCACCGCGCCGACGCCGCCGAAGCCAAGGCCCGACAATGCGTGTTCTATCGCCTTGCCTTGCGGGTCGAGCACGCCGTTCTTGAGGGTGACGGTAATGCGGGCCTTGATCACGCTGGACATGCTCCTGTTCTGACTATCAGTTCGCAAGCCGCGATCAGTGCGGCTTGCCTTTGAGACCGTCGGTCGAGGCGACGAGCACAGGGCCGGTCGGGCGCGGCGGTTCGTTCTCGTTCATGATGCCGAGGCGGCGGGCAACTTCCTGGTAGGCCTCGACGAGGCCGCCCATGTCGCGGCGGAAACGATCCTTGTCGAGCTTGTCCTGCGTCGCCACGTCCCACAGGCGGCAGGAATCCGGCGAGATCTCGTCGGCGACGACAATGCGCATCATGTCGCCCTCGAACAGCCGGCCGCATTCGATCTTGAAGTCGACGAGCTGGATGCCGACGCCCATGAACAAGCCGGAGAGGAAGTCGTTGACGCGGATGGCCAGCGCCATGACGTCGTCGATCTCCTGCGGGCTCGCCCAGCCGAACGCAGTGATGTGCTCTTCCGACACCATCGGATCGTCGAGCGCGTCGGCCTTGTAATAGAATTCGATGATCGAGCGCGGCAGAACGGTGCCTTCCTCGATGCCGAGCCGCTTGGACAGCGAACCGGCGGCGACGTTGCGCACCACCACTTCGAGCGGAATGATCTCGACTTCCTTGATCAACTGCTCGCGCATGTTCAGCCGGCGGATGAAATGGGTCGGGATGCCCATGCGGTTCAAATGGTTGAAGATGTACTCGGAAATGCGGTTGTTGAGGACGCCCTTGCCGTCGATGACTTCATGCTTCTTCTTGTTGAACGCGGTGGCGTCGTCCTTGAAGAACTGGATAAGCGTGCCCGGTTCGGGTCCCTCATAGAGTATCTTGGCCTTGCCTTCATAAATGCGGCGGCGATTTTTCATCTGGATTTTTCTCTGGGGTTCCGGACAGGGCGGTATCAGACCATTTCCTGTCCGTCTGCCTGAAATAGTGCGGCTACGGTAGGGTTCAATGCCGGGTCTATCCCAATCACATCGTTTGCTCAATCGGCAAATCCTTCCAATCAACCGCTTTCGGGACTGAAATGCCGCAGCGCAGCATGCGATGAAGCGTATTGACCGGCCCGCGACCTTTTGGTTTGTGCTTTGGCAACGCACATATTCACCGCCAACGAATCGAATTTGACCGGAGGGACGCCATGAGCAGCATGAAAGACCGCGAAGAGGGCTTTGAGCGTAAATTCGCATTCGACGAGGAGCTTCGGTTCAAGGCCTCGGCACGCCGCAACAAGGCGCTCGGCCTGTGGGCCGCCGAAAAGCTCGGAAAGTCCGGCGCTGATGCCGACGCCTATGCCAAGGAAGTGGTTATCTCCGACATCGAGGAAGCCGGCGACCACGACGTGTTCCGCAAAATCCGCGGGGATTTCGACGCGGCCGGCGTCGAGCAGTCGGACCACCAGATCCGCCGCACCATGGACGAACTGATGGCGCAGGCGATCGAGCAGATCAAGAACACCTGATCCGGGCCATGCGCTGATCCCGGCCATACGCTGGACCAATCGACCGCCCGGCCTATCCGGGCGGTTTTTCTTTGCCTTTGTCGCGATTTCTGGCTGAAACTGCCGGAGTTAACAAGGAAAGTACCCATGTCCCTGAAGTCCCGCCTCGCGGCCGACGAAACGCTGTTCACCGCATGGTCCGGCGTGCCGGATGCCTTGACCGTCGAAATCGTCGCCAAGCAGGACTTTGATGCCGTCACGCTCGACATGCAGCATGGCGGCCATCACGAAGACAGCGTGCTGCGTGGCCTGGTGCCGGTGCTCGCTGCCGGCAAGCCGGCGCTGGTGCGCATTCCCGTTGGCCGTTTCGACATGGCAAGCCGCGCGCTCGATTTCGGCGCCGAGGCGGTCATCGCGCCGATGGTGAATTCGGTTGCCGATGCAAAATTGTTCGCCGCCGCCATGAAATACCCGCCACTCGGCGAGCGCTCCTGGGGGCCGACTTACGCTTTTCCGCGCCACGGCCAAGGCGACCAGGCCGACTGGCTGCGCGACACCAACCAGCGCACCATGGCCTTCGCCATGGTCGAGACGCGTGCGGCCCTCGATGCGCTCGACGGCATCCTCGACACGCCCGGCATCGACGGCATCTTCCTCGGTCCATCGGATTTCTCGATCGCCTGGAGCAATGGCGCCACGGTCAATTCGACGCTGGAAAGCATGATGGAGACTGTGGCATCGGTGGCCGAGCGCACCCGCAAGGCCGGCAAACATGCGGCGATCTACGTTGTCGAGCCGGCAATTGCCGGCCGGGTTGTGTCGATGGGCTATCGCCTGCTGGCCATGGGCTCCGAGCATTCGCTGATCGGGCTTGGCGCAAAAACGCTGATCAAGAGCGTCCGCGATTCGATCGGGTCCTGAAGAAACTCAGGGTTTCAAATCCGTCAGGAATTTGGCGAAGGTCATTGAACCTTCGGGCCACGGCCCGAAGCCTGAATCCGCGTTCAGATGACCGGTCTCGCCGGCATCGATGAACAGCGAGCCCCATGCACCGGCAATGTCTTCGGCGACATCGAAGGCGCAGAACGGATCGTTGCGGCTGGCGATCACGATCGAGGGAAAGGGCAGCGGCTCACGCGGGTAGGGACCGAAGGTCATCAGGTGCCTGGGCCTGATCTCGGGATTGGCGACGTCGGGAGGCGCCACGAAGAAGGCCCCGGCGACCGGCTTGCGGAATTGCGGAATGGCTTGCACCGCAGTGGCGACGCCGAGTGAGTGCGCGACCAGGACAACCGGCCGCTCGGCCTCGTTGACCGCCTTGGCGACGCTCGCCGTCCAGTCCTCGCGAACCGGCTTCGACCACTCGGCCTGTTCGACGCGGCGCGCCGTCGACAGTTTCGACTGCCAGCGGCTCTGCCAATGGTCGGGGCCGGAATTGGTGTAGCCCGGCACGATGAGGATATCTGCTTCCTTGACCTTCATGGCGCTGAGATAGCGAGCGGCATCGCTTCGTGCAACCGGCAGGAACGCCGCTATTGATCACAATAGTGAACACCATGTTCGCTTCTTCGCGTCTTGTGTGAACGATGCCGATGGACGATCTGTGGTCAGGAAAAGAAACAGCCGTGCGCGGGAACCCTGACTTTGGAACTGACACGACGTACAATGATCGGCGGAGTGGGGCTTCTCGCTTTGGGAGCTTCATCGCAGGCCGGTCGAACGGAGCATTTGATGAGCGAGTTGCCTTTTGCCGCCACCACCCCAGTCAGCGTTGCCCGCGTCGGGCTGAAGGCGCGCGACGCGGAAAGCCTTGCCGCATATTACCGCGAAATTGTCGGTCTGCAGGAGTTGAGCCGTGCCGATGGTTCGATCACGCTGGGCGCCGCCAACCGTCCCTTGTTGGTGCTTGAGCAGGACGCTTCAGCTAAGCCGGATGATCCGCGCAGCGCCGGGCTGTTCCACACCGCCTTCCTGCTGCCCAGCCGCGCCGATCTCGGCCGCTGGATCAACCACGCTATATCGAACAAGATCGCGATCGAGGGCGCTTCCGACCATCTGGTCAGCGAAGCTCTGTACCTGACCGATCCCGAAGGCAATGGCATCGAGATCTATGCCGACCGCCGCCCGCAGGACTGGAAGTGGAATGGCGACAAGATTGCCATGGCAACGGAGCGGCTGAACATTCCGTCCGTCGTTGCCGAAGTGCCTGCGGGTGACGCCGGCTGGCAGGGCGCGCCGGAAAACAGCATCGTCGGCCATGTCCACCTGCGTGTCGGCAGGCCGGAAGACGCCGAAGCCTGGTGGAACCAGGAATTCGGCTTCGACACGGTGGCGAAATATGGCGGCCAGGCGGTGTTCCTGTCGTCGGGCGGCTATCACCACCACATCGGCGCCAACGCCTGGCAGAGTTCAGGCGCAGGCCGCCGCGATCCCTCCCGGTCAGGTCTGGCCTGGGTCGAGATGCGTTCGGACAAGGCATCCACCGAAACCACGCGGGAAGACCCGTGGGGCACGGTGATCCGCACCGTGCCTGGCGCTGCCGGCTAAGCGCCCGCTGCGCTCTTAAACAGAACTGGCGGCGTAACCGGTCAGCAATCCGTGTGCCCAACTGTCGAAGCCGGCCGCCGTCGCGCGGCTGGATGCTTCGGCCCAGTCATAACTGACCGCGTGATGGCTGAACGACCATTCTCCGCGCTTGTGCGTGGCGAGGGCGTAGCGGGCATGCGGGCTGCCGGTCACGGTAAGGCCGGGAAACGCCTGAACACCGACGCTGCCGGGATTTAGGATCGTCTGGCGGTCGGAAAGCCGCACGACGCGCGGCGTATGGGTGTGGCCGCACAAGGTCAGCCCGGCATCGATGCTGCCGAGCTTGTGTCTGATTTCTTTTTGATTGGATGGATAGAAGTGATTGCCGCCGTCTTCCTCGAGCAGGAACGTCTCGTCGTCGCTGGGGCTGCCGTGGCAGAGCAGAATTTCAGGGGCGAGCGTCAGGGCAATCGGCAATGCCAAAAGCCAAGCCAATGACGTCTGGGAGAGGCAATGGTGGGTAAAGGCATCGACGTCTTCCAGCCCGGAAGCCGGCGGCTCGATCAGCACACGGTCGTGATTGCCGCGCACGGTCGGCCAGTTCTGTGCAATCAAATATTGCGCGGTTTCTTCCGGCCATAGCGGCCCGGAGAGACAATCACCCAGATTGACGATGATGTCGGGAGAATTGTCCTTGATCCGCGCATGAACCGCTTCAAGCGCGCGCAGATTCCCGTGAATGTCGGAAAGGACAGCCAGTCGCATGGAAATCCTATCCGAACACCCGCTTGAAGATCGTGTCGACATGCTTGGTGTGATAGCCCAGGTCGAATTTCTCGCGGATCTCGGCTTCCGGCAGCGCTGCGGTCACTTCCTTGTCGGACAGTAATTCCTCAAGAAAATCAGCGCCTTGCTCCCACACTCTCATGGCGTTGCGCTGCACCAGCCGGTAGGAGTCTTCGCGCGACAGGCCCGCCTGCGTCAGCGCCAGCATGACGCGCTGCGAATGCACGAGGCCGCGGAACTTGTTCATGTTCTTCAGCATGTTGTCGGGATAGACGAGCAGCTTGTCGATGACGCCGGTCAGCCGTGACAGCGCGAAATCGAGCGTCACGGTGGCGTCCGGGCCGATCATGCGCTCGACCGAGGAGTGCGAGATGTCGCGCTCGTGCCAGAGCGCCACATTCTCCATCGCCGGCAGCGCCATCGAACGCACCATGCGGGCAAGGCCGGTGAGGTTCTCGGTCAGCACCGGGTTGCGCTTGTGCGGCATGGCCGACGAGCCTTTCTGGCCCGGCGAAAAATACTCTTCCGCTTCCAGCACTTCGGTGCGCTGCAAATGCCGGATCTCGATCGACAGCCGCTCGACCGACGAGGCGATGACGCCGAGCGTGGCAAAGAACATCGCGTGACGGTCGCGCGGGATCACTTGCGTCGAAACCGGCTCGGGCTTCAGGCCGAGCTTCGCCGCCACATGTTCCTCGACATAGGGGTCGATGTTGGCGAAGGTGCCGACCGCCCCGGAGATCGCACAGGTGGCGATGTCCTCCCGCGCGTGCACCAACCGCTCGCGGCAGCGCGAGAACTCGGCATAGGCCTGCGCCAGCTTGACGCCGAAGGTGGTCGGCTCGGCATGGATGCCATGGCTGCGGCCGATGGTGACCGTGTCCTTGTGCTCGAAGGCGCGGCGCTTGAGCGCTGCAAGCAGACCATCGATGTCGGCGAGCAGGATGTCGCTGGCGCGGGTAAGCTGCACCGCAAAGCAGGTGTCGAGAACGTCGGACGAGGTCATGCCCTGATGGATGAAGCGGGCGTCCGGCCCGACGAATTCGGCAAGATGGGTGAGGAAGGCGATCACGTCATGCTTGGTAACGCGCTCGATCTCGTCGATCGCCTCGACATCGAATTTTGCCGCCCCGCCCTTTTCCCAGATGGTTTTTGCCGCTTCCCTGGGGATGACGCCGAGTTCGGCCAGCGCGTCGCATGCATAGGCTTCGATCTCGAACCAGATGCGGAACCGGGTTTCTGGCGACCAGATGGCGACCATTTCCGGCCGGGAATAGCGAGGGATCATCGGTCAGTCCTGACATATCGAGAAGTTTGCCCGCGTCCTAACAGAGGCGAGCAAAATGCTCAACGCCGCTGGCGCGCAAACCAGACGCCCGCGGCAAACAGAGCGATGAAACCAACTGGAAAATAGAGCCGGATGCCCAGCACCACGAACTGATAAAGCGCAATCAACGTCGTGAAGACGAACTGGAGGACCCAGGTGCGGGTGAAAGCAGGCGCATGCCACTCGGCATAGTAGGAGCGGTACTGCAGGGCAAACAGCCCGGCGGTCAGGCCGATCGTCGCCGCGGCTAGGCACACGAAGGCCGCGGCAAAGGCGACTTCCCAGCGTCTTCCCTGCGAAACCAGCCGCGCCGCGAACAGGCCGATAGGAAAGGCCAGCGCAGCTCCCACCGCGAACAGTACGGTGACAATGCGGATTTTCGCCGGCGTCTCCCAGTCGTCCAACAACAGGGTGACGAGCGCACTGGCGCCCATCGTCGTGGCCCATAGCAAGGCGCCATAAAACGCAGTGCGCGGCGTCGGTATAGCGCGGCGAAGGCGGTTCAGCGAACGATCGCGCGGGGCGGGTGGGACAAGCGGTGTCACAGGCGGCCGGTCACCGCGATCCAGCGAAAGTCCGGGCCTTCAAAGCCGTACTGGCGCACCGCGATCAGCACGGCATAGGCGCTGAGACTGTCCATCGAAAAGGTCTGCACGGCGCCGATGCGGTAGCCGTTCGGGCAACCCCGGCTTTTCGGTATCGCCTTATCCTCGTGCAGCAGCTTGGTGGTGCCACCATCCTGCGCCTCGATGCGCAGCAGCCGGAGCCATTGATCTCGCCCTGGCTCTCGCAGCCCTTGGTGTTGTTCATGCCGATCTCGTCGAGCCGGAACTCGAGCGGTGGGTCGACCGGCGAAAAGATCGGGCGCGGATTGACCGCCATCCGGTGCGGATCCGCCGAAAGCTCGGTCACCGGGTTGAAACCCGCGGTGATGCCGCGATTGGCGCTCAGCTCGGCCTGACTGACAATGGCTTCGCCTTTTTGCCGGGCCTGAAGGCGCGCCGCATCCAGTTTGGCATTCTCGTCCTCAAGCCGGACCCGGATCGGCGTGCCCTTGAGAAAGCTGTCGGTGCTGGTGTCGATGTAGTAGCGGTTGGCATAGGGAAAACCCGATCCATCCTGCACGCCATATTCCTCGAAAGCAAAGACGCTGCCGTCCTTGGTGAAGCCGAGGATTTCAAGTTCGGCGACATCGCCGGCATGAGCCGCGATCGAGGTGGCAAACTGTGCAAGCAGGCCAACGGCAAACAGAAAGAGCATTCGCATCGGTCTTCACCCCCGTGATCGTCTCAATCCCCTAGCACGCCGAAATCAAAACGTCGTGCGGTGCGAAAGCCGATGCATCCAATCGGCCCGTCATTTGTTATGGTCGGCAGTCCCAATGGAGAACCACCATGACCGACACCAGCAAAATTCGCGAGCATATGGAAGTTGTCGGCGCCGACGGCGTGCATGTCGGCACTGTCGACAAGGTCGATGGCCAGCGCATCAAGCTGACCAAGGCCGATAGCGGCGAGGGCGCTCACAAGGGCCATCATCACTATATTCCCCTGAGCCTGATTGCCGAAGTCGACGGGAAGAAGGTCTGGCTGTCGGCGAATTCCGATGTTGCGGTGACGTTCGAGGAAGAAAAGTCCGATCCAGTCTGATCGATCGCTTTACCCCGGGCGCGACGACCAGACCGGAAATAGATCGTTTTCGGAGGGCGTCGCGGCAAACACGCCGCGGCTGATGGCCCGCGCCATGGTGGCGCCAGCCGCGGCGTAAAGGTCGATCGCCGCGTCGGCGGAAAGTTCGATTCCGCTCGTGCCCGTCGCCAGCGCAAACACCAGGTCGCCATCGGCCGGCGTGTGCGTCGGCCAGATGGCGCGCACGAAGCCGTCATGCGCCGATATCGCCAGGCGCTTGGCGGCAGCTTTTGTGAGCACCGCATCGGTGGCAATGACGGCGATGGTGGTGTTGCCGCCGGTCTCCATCGGCCTTCCCATATGCTTGTCGCGGTATTTCAAAAGAATCCTTTTCGCGTCGTCCGGCATCGGCGAGGGATAGCCAAGCCCACCGAATTCGTCGCCGATTTCGAATGGTGCTGCCCAGAAATGGCGGGTTCGGCTGACGGTTACCGAGCCCGTCGGATTGACGGCGGCCAGCGCGCCGATGGTGACGCCACTTTCCAGCAGCGTCGAGGCGGAGCCGAGGCCGCCCTTTAGCCCCGAGGTCAGCGCACCGGTGCCGGCACCGATCGTGCCGAGTTGGAAATCGGCGGTGGCGGTTTGCGCCGCCTCATAGCCAAGCTCACGGTAGGGCGGATAACGGCCCCAATCCTTGTCGCCGCCATTGCGCAGGTCGAACAGGATCGCCGATGGCACGATCGGCACGCGAAAGCCACCGACCTCGAGGCCGATGCCGCGTTCGCGCAACGCCGCCTGCACGCCGGATGCCGCGTCGAGGCCGAAAGCCGAACCGCCTGAAAGCACGACGGCGTGCACCACATCGACCGAATTGTGCGGTTCGAGCAGGTCTGTCTCGCGCGTGCCCGGCGCGCCGCCCAGGATCTGAACGCCAGCCACCGTCGGCGCATCGCAAAGCACGGTCGTCACCCCGGATTTCAGCCTGGCGTCGGACGCATTGCCGACGCGCAGGCCGGCAACGTCGGTGATCAGGTTGCGTGGGCCGGTGCGAAACATCAGTTGCTTTCCAAGGGCGCAAAGCGCGTGCCGTCGAAACGGAAGACGCGGTAGGGGCTCTGGCTGAGGTCGCCTTTTGCATCAAAGCGGATCGGCCCGATCGCCGTGGTGAAATCCTGCCCGGTCAGGGCTTCAGCCAATGGCTTGCCCGAGCTTTCGGACAAGCTTGATGCCGCCTTGGCGATTTCGACCGCGGCGTAGGCAGGCAGCGCATAGCCGTCGGGCACGATCTTCCTAGCGTCAAATGCCGCCAGCACTTTTGGATCGGCGACATCGGCCCATTCAGGCGGTGCGATCATCAGCGTGCCCACGGCATAGGGCACGTCGCCCGGCGGTGTGCGGAGATTTTCGCCGCCGGCAAAGACGATGCCAGCCTGAAGCTGTGCGGCATCGCGGCCCATGATGGCGATGTCGTCGCCGTCGCCGCCAGCAAAGACATGCGTCGCGCCGGCCTTCTTCAGCCGGCCGATCATGCCGATCTGGTTGTCGAGCTGTGGCCGGAACGTGTCTGTGAATACCGGCCTCAGCGCTGCCTGTTCGGCCGCTGCCCGCAACGTCTCGGCGATCTCACGGCCGTAGATGGTGCCGTCGTCGATAATGGCGAACAGCTCGTTCTGCCACAGATGGGTGAGGGCAGAAGCGACGGTGTTGCGCTCATCGTCGCCGCGTGGTCCGAGGCGATAGACCGGCCAGCCAGTCTTGGCGCGGCGGTCGGTCAGGCTTTCGGTCCGCACGCCAACGGTGATGACCGGAATGCCGGCACCCTTCAGGATCGGCATCGCCGCCTCGATGGCCTCGGTGCAGAGAAAGCCGACCACGATATTGACCTTGGCGGCCGCAAACTTCCTGGCCGCGGCAGCGCCGCCATCGGCGGTGCAGGAATCATCCACCGTCTTCAGTTCGATGCCGTTCGCTTCGGCCGCCAGGCCGGTCCCGGCCTCGATCTGCTTGCCGAGAATGGCAGATGGTCCCGATAGCGGTGCCGCGACGCCGACGAGCAGCGTCTGGGCATCCGCGGCACTGGCCAGAAACAGCCAGAACAGCGCCGCTATTGTTCTTGTCCTGGGTCGCATTCGAGCGATGGGTCCCTCCGTGCCGGCTCTATGCTCCCGGCACTATTGCCGCCAAGACCTAAAGGCTGCCCGGCCTTGGTGCAACACGCGAATTTCGGGATATGGCTCAGGCACTTCGCTTGTGGCGGGCTATGTCTGGCCATATATGTCGGTAGGATCCTGACCATGGAAAAATTCCGGTGCTGAAGAAGAACGACATTGGGCCGCAGGCCTATCGCGACGCGATGAGCCACTTTGCCGGCCACGTCCATGTGGTCACCACCGACGGGCCGGCCGGCAAGCGCGGCACGACGGTGATCGCCGCCTGTTCGGTGTCGGACACGCCGCCCACCATCCTGGTCTGTCTCAACCGCGAAAATGCCAAGAATGAGCTGTTCGTGAAAAACGGCAGGTTTGCCCTGAACACGCTGGCCTCGCACCAGGAGCCGCTGTCGGTCGGCTTTTCCGGCATCACCGGCCTGCCGGTCGAGGAACGTTTCGCGCTTGGCGAATGGGATGTGATCTCTACCGGCGCACCGACGCTGAAAGGCGCGCTCGCCGTGTTCGACTGCGAATTGATCGACACCAAGGATCTGGCCACCCATCGTGTGCTTTTTGGCAAGGTGACAGGTCTGCGTATGGGCGATAATTTGCGGCCGCTGATCTATCACGCCCGCGGCTACCACGTACTGGAAAGCGGAGCGGCGGCGTTCACGGAGAAAGAATGACCGAGCTGAAACCGCGCGCCGCGCCACGGACGATCGACGAGACTCTCGATCTCCTGACCGGTGCGGACTATGTGGCGGACCGGTCGCTGGCGACCGTGCTGTTCCTGTCGTTGCGTATGAAGCGGCCGCTTTTCCTCGAGGGCGAGGCCGGCGTCGGCAAGACCGAGATCGCCAAGGTGTTGGCACAGGCGCTCGGCCGCCGGCTGATCCGCCTGCAGTGCTATGAAGGCCTCGACGTCTCGTCCGCCGTCTATGAGTGGAACTACGCCGCGCAGATGATCGAGATCCGCATGGAGGAGGCGGCCGGCGAGGTCGAGCGCTCCGCCATGGAGCGCAACGTCTTTTCCGAAAAATACCTGATCCGCCGCCCGGTGCTCGATGCGCTGACCGGAAAGACGGGCGCTGCCCCGGTTTTCCTGATCGATGAGCTCGACCGCACCGACGAGGCGTTCGAGGCCTTCCTGCTCGAAATCCTGTCCGATTTCCAGGTGACGGTGCCCGAACTCGGCACCATCAAGGCGGAAGAACCACCGATCGTCATCATCACCACCAATCGCACCCGCGAAATCCACGATGCGCTGAAGCGGCGCTGCCTTTATCACTGGGTCGACTATCCCAATGCCGAGCGCGAGCTGGAGATCGTGCGCCGCAAGGTGCCGCAGGCCAACCAGCGCCTTTCGGCCGAAGTGGTCTCCTTCATCCAGAAGCTGCGCCAGATCGAGCTGTTCAAGGTGCCGGGCGTCGCCGAAACCATCGACTGGGCCGGCGCGCTGACCGAGCTCGACAAGGTGGCGCTCGATCCTGAAACCGTCTCCGACACGATCGGCGTGCTGTTGAAATACCAGGACGACATTGCCCGCATCGAACAGGGCGAAGGCCGGCGCATCCTCAACGAGGTGAAGGCCGAGCTTTCGGCGGCGGAGTAGGCGATGCTGCGCCCCGAGCCAAAAGAGGCCATGCCGCACGGGCGAATCGCCGACAACATCGTCTATTTTGCCCGCACCTTGCGCAAGGCGGGCATGCGGGTCGGGCCGGCCTCGGTCAAGGACGCCATCGAGGCGGTGCTCGCCGCGGGCATTGGTTCGCGCGACGATTTCTACTGGACGCTGCACGCCGTGCTGGTGTCGCGGCATGAGGATCACGCCATTTTCGACGAAGCCTTCCGGCTGTTCTGGAAGTCGCGCGAACTGATCGAAAAGATGCTGGCTATGTTTTCGCCGGTGACACCCGACACCAGGGAAAAGCAGAAGCCACGCGCCGCTGAAAACCGGGTCAGCCAGGCGATGTTCGAGGGCCACCAGAAGAACCAGCCGCCACAGGAAATTCCCGAGATCGAGGTCGACGCCCGCTTCACCTTTTCCGGCAACGAGGTGCTGCGGGCCAAGGATTTTGCCCAGATGAACGCCGCCGAGATGGCCGACGCCAAGAAGGCGATCGCGCAGTTGCGGTTGCCTTTCGACATGGTGCGGACCCGGCGCTTCAAGGCCGATGCGCATGGCCGCCGCATCGATCCGCGCGCCATGATGCGTTCGGCTGCGCGCACCGGCGGCGAGCTGATTCTGCCGAAGTTCCGTTCGCCGCGCGAGGTTCACCCGCCGCTGGTGGTGCTGGCCGATATTTCCGGCTCGATGAGCCAGTACACGCGCATCTTCCTGCATTTCCTGCATGCGCTGACTGAAAAAAGGCGTCGCGTGCACACCTTCGTCTTCGGCACCCGGCTCACCAACCTGACCCGGCAGATGCGCCATCGCGACCCGGATGCAGCCCTTGCCGACTGTTCGGCGGCGGTCAGGGACTGGTCGGGCGGCACCCGCATCGGTGACACGCTGGCCGAGTTCAACCTGATATGGTCGCGGCGTGTGCTGGGGCAGGGCGCGGTCGTGCTTCTGATCACCGACGGGCTGGAGCGCGACGATGTCGCCGGCCTGTCAGAAGAAATGGAACGCCTGCACAAATCCTGCCGGCGTCTGATCTGGCTGAACCCGTTGCTGCGCTTCGACGGCTTCCAGGCGCGCGCCCGCGGCGTCAAGACGATGCTGCCGCATGTCGACGAGTTCCGCTCGGTGCACAATCTCGACGCGCTCGCCGATCTCTGCGCGTCGCTGGACAAGAAGTCGGCACAATCCGTCGATCCGCGCCGATGGCTGGAAGCTGGCGCGAGGCACGCCGCATAACCATATCTTTCCCATCCGGAAAACAGATCCCGAGAAAAACAGACTTCTGGAGAAACGGTCATGGAAAACAGCATTTATCTGGATGAGGCCCGCGACCCGCTGATCATTGCGGAGGGCTGGATGAAGGACGGCAAGGACGTGGCCATCGCGACTGTGGTCGAGACCTGGGGTTCGGCGCCCCGACCCATAGGCAGCCATCTGGTCATTGATGCCGACGGCAATTTCCACGGCTCCGTTTCCGGCGGCTGCGTCGAAGGCGCTGTGGTCAGCGAGGCCATCGACGTCATCGACAGCGGCAAGGCCAGGATGCTGGAGTTCGGTGTTGCCGATGAAACCGCATGGCAGGTCGGCTTGTCCTGTGGCGGTCGCATCAAGGTGTACGTGGAAAGACTGGGCTAGAGCATGATCCCAAAAAGTGGGACCCGGTTTTTGGACAAGATCATGTTCGGACAAGAGATTTCCTGATGGATCCCTACGCCTTAAAAACTTTGAACGCCGAACGACGCGCTCGCCGTGCGGCGATCCTTGTCACCGATCTCGGTGACGGCCGCGACCGGATCGTGCGCGAGGGCGATCAGGTCGCCGGCGATCTTGGCGCCGCGATCGCCAAGGCGTTTCGCACAGGCAACTCCGGTTCGGCCGAAGCCGAGGGGCGGACTTTCTTTCTCAACGCGCATCTGCCGCAACCGCGTCTGGTCGTGATTGGCGCTGTCCATATCAGCCAGGCGCTGGCGCCGATGGCCAGGATCGCCGGCTATCCCGTCGAGATCATCGACCCCCGCACTGCTTTCGCCACGCCGGACCGCTTTCCCGACGTGGCGCTTCATGCCGAATGGCCGGAGGATGTGCTGAAGCGCCAGCCGCTCGACAGCTACACCGCACTTGCCGCCGTCACCCATGACCCGAAGGTCGATGATTTCGCCCTGAAGGCCGCGCTCGACGCCAACTGTTTCTATGTCGGGGCGCTCGGTAGCAGGAAGACGCATGCCAAGCGGGTCGAACGCCTGCTGGCGCTGGGCGCGAGCGCCGATCAGATCGCCCGTATCCATGCGCCGATCGGGCTCGACATAGGTGCTGCCAGCCCGGGAGAGATCGCCGTTGCGGTGTTGGCCCAGGCGATCCACGCCTTCCGCTCGCGCGGTTTCGATGCCTCCGCATCGGCTCCGAAATCGAAATCGATTTTGGAAAAGCACGATGCGTAGATTCAAAGTAGTAGAGCGTCCTTTGCGCGTCCAAAAGGACGCGCAGCGCTCTACGGGCGCCGTCGCGTGAAATTCGGCCCGATCCCTATTGAGACGGCGGAAGGCGCGGTGCTGGCGCATTCCACCACCGCTGGTGAACGCCGCTTCCGCAAGGCGCACAGGCTGAGCGCCGAAGATGTGGCGCTGCTGCGGGCTGCCGGCATTTCCGAGGTCGTTGCAGCCGTGCTGGCCGCCGACGACCTCGGCGAGGATGCCGCCGCGCAGACGATCGCCGAGAGTATGGCCTTTCGCGGCATCGAGGCCAGGCCTGCCGCGACCGGGCGGGTCAACCTCCATGCCAAGGCGCCGGGCATCTTCACGGTCGATGCCGCTGCCATCGACGCCATCAATGCCATCGATCCCGCCATCACCATCGCCACGCTGGCGCAGCATGCGCCGGTCGAGAAAGGCCAGATGGTCGCGACGGTGAAGATCATTCCCTTCGCGGTCAGTTCAGCGCTGGTCGACGCCGCGACAAAAATTTGCGCCGGTGGTGAGATCTTTGCCGTCAACGCCTACCAGCCGGTGCGTGTCGGCGTCATCCAGACGGTTCTGCCGGGCATCAAGCCGAGTGTGCTGGACAAGACGTTGCGCGTCACCGAAGCGCGGCTGGCGCGCACCGGCGGCAGGCTGACGGCGGAGCGCCGCACGCCGCATGAGATCGCGTCGGTGGCGGAAGCCGCGGCCTCGCTGGCGCGCGACAACGACATGGTGGTGATCTTCGGCGCCTCGGCGATGAGCGATTTCGCCGATGTCGTTCCCGCCGCGATCGAGAAGGCGGGTGGTACTGTCATCCGCGCCGGCATGCCGGTCGATCCCGGCAATCTGCTGGTGTTGGGTATGCTCGACGGCAAGCGCGTCATCGGCGCTCCCGGCTGCGCCCGCAGCCCCAAGGAAAACGGCTTCGACTGGGTGCTCGACAGGCTGATCGCCGGTCTCGACGTGACCGCCAAGGATATTGCCGGCATGGGAGTAGGCGGGCTGCTAATGGAAATCCCAACGCGGCCGCAGCCGCGCGAACCGCTGCCGGCCATGAGCCAGCTCAAGGTCGGGATCGTGCTGCTGGCGGCGGGCCGGTCGAGCCGCATGGGTGGACCGAACAAGCTTTTGGCGCTGTTCGACGGCAAGCCGCTGGTGCGCCGCACCGCCGAGCGGGCGCTCGGCTCGAAGGCGTCTGGAACGATTGTCGTCACCGGCCATCAGCGCGAGCGGGTGCGCACGGCGCTGGCCGGCCTCGACGTGACCTTCGCCGACAATCCGGATTTTACCGAGGGCCTGTCCACCTCGCTGAAAGCCGGCATTGCCTATCTGCCGGGAGACGCCGCCGGTGTGATGATCGTTCTCGGCGACATGCCGGGTATCGCGTCCGACGACCTCGACAGGTTGATCGATACATTCCGCAAGGCCGGCGGCAATGCGGTGGTCCGTGCCTCGCATGACGGCAAGCGCGGCAACCCGGTGCTTTTGCCGCGCTCGCTGTTTCCGGCGATCGCCCATCTGGAAGGCGAAACCGGTGCACGCCATCTGGTCGAGACCGAAGGGCTCGATGTCGTCGATGTCGAGATCGGCGCGGCGGCGTCTGTCGATGTCGACACGCGCGAGGCGCTGGAAGGCGCTGGCGGCGTGCTGCAGGATTGACAAACCCAAGCCTAAAAACGCATGCCAGAGGGATGACTTCATCTTCCATGTTGGCGCTTTTACCCCCCTCTGGCCTGCCGGCCGTCTCCCCCTCAAGGGGGGAGATTGGCAGCTTTGACGGCAGCTCACGTCCCGAAACCTTGGAGATTGGCGAAAGCAGAAGGCGCATCCAATCTCCCCCCTTGAGGGGGAGATGGCCGGCAGGCCAGGGGGGGGCGTGCCGCGCTTTCCTCACGGCAATGCTTTTCTTGTTTTCTTCGGCCGCCAACGCCGACACGTTGTCCTTGAAACCCTTCAAGGACGATCTCTTCGCCTATCCGGCCACGCTGTCGTCCGACACCAACGGCGCCTACACCGTCATCGACTACCGCGAGATGCGCGATATCAACCAGCGTGACCAGGTGCCTGAGCGCCGGGTGAACGCCCAATACACCGACACCGGCGTCCGCAAGATGCAGCAGGATCTGTTGCTGAAAACCGATGCTGGCGATGTCAGGCATGTCGCCGTCGGAAGGACCGAGGGCGCCGGCATCATCGTGCTTTATCTGCACGGGCAGGGCGGCAGCCGCAAGCAAGGCGTCGACGACTTCACCTTCGGCGGCAATTTCAACCGGCTCAAGAACCTGATGGCCGGCAATGGCGGCCTCTACCTCAGCCCGGATTTTACCGATTTCGGCGACAAGGGAGCGACGCAGGTGACGGCGCTGATCGGTCATTATGCCGAACGGTCGCCAAGTGCGAAGATCTTCGTCGCCTGCGGCTCGATGGGCGGCGCGCTGTGCTGGAGGCTTGCCGCGCGCAAGGACATGGGCGGCCGCATCAGCGGCCTGCTGCTGCTCGGCTCGCTGTGGGATGAGAGCTTCTTCGCCAGCCCTGCTTTCAAGCGCCGGGTGCCGGTCTTTTTCGGCCAGGGCAGTCACGACGTGGTCTTCCCCGTGGCAAATCAGGAAGCATTCTTTCGCTCGATCCTGGCCAAATCGAAGACTTACCCGACCCATTTCGTTCGTTTCGAGACAGGCACCCATGGCACGCCGATCCGCATGACCGACTGGCGCGGCACGCTCAACTGGATGCTATCGAAGGCGCCCTGACAGGCGCTGCCTGCAAGCCCATGTGACGCTCAAGGCGCAGTGTTGTAGTCGACGACAGTCTCGGGGTTTTGCTCGCCGTCATAGGATGCATCGACGTCGTACTGGACCAGCGAGAAATTGCCGTTGCGAAACAGATACGTGCCGGCGTCGGAAGCATCGCCGACCCCGCGCCACTTGTTGAACGTGGTGATCGTCTGGGTGGCCTCGTCATAGTCGGAATTGACCGCCCAGCCGGACGTCTGGAAACCGATGATGGTCATGCCCAGCAATTTGCCGTTGCTGTCATTGTTCTCGTAGCGGATGTCCATCTTGGGTTCGGCGAATTGCAATTGCTGCACGCCCGATACCTCGTCGGTCATGTAGTAGACCGAGCTTTCATTGTAGGCGGCGGCCGAACAGGAAAAATGGAACAGTCGCGTCTCCTTGTCGGGGTCGCCAGGCTGCGCATCCTTGTCCTTGTATTTGATCGAAAAAACGGTCGGCTCATCGGCCAGGAACTGCTTGTCGCACTGGTCGCCATAGGTCGCCAGAAAGGCCTTCTTGGCCTGTTCCAGTGCGGTGTCCTTCTTCGGCGGTGGCGGTCCGTCGCCGCAGCCTGGCGGCAGCGCCTCTTCGAAATCGGCGGTGGAGGGTTTCAGCGCGCCTTTTTCGATATGGATTGGATCGAAGGGCGGCGCCGCCTGGATTTGGGCATTCACCTGGCGCAGCGTGTAGCAGCCGGCAAAGACCTTTTCGCCGCCGCTCTTGTCGGTGGCGCGGATGGCGACGGGGACGTTGTAGAAAATGCTGCCCGCCGCACCTTCGTCGGAAACCGACCCGATCTGGACTTCGACCTTGTCGGTGCCGTCATAGCCTTTGACGAAACTGTCGAAATCCTTTGCCGGCTTTGTATCGCCGAAATACCCCCATGCGCGGGCGAATTCGTGCCGGCTGATGGCGCTGTACAGCGAACGGACAACCGCATCGGCGCTCGACCGATCGTCGATATAGGGCGCTTCGGGGGCATCGTCGGCGGCCAATACCGTCTGGCCGATCGGTGCCAGGGAGAGAAAGGCAGTCGCTGCGAAAAGGGCGCGTCTCATCGGGAACCTCCGCTCGATAGAGGATTCTACGACGGCGATTGCGGCAACGTGGTGACGCAGCGTCGGCGGTCTTGAAAAATCCTGCGCGAAGGCGCTACGTGGCGTCCGCCGGCGTTCGGCCGGACAGGATATTTGACGTGACGATATCGATGTATGAGGCATCCGTGCCGGTGTTTGCAGCCAGGCTGAAAGCGCTTTCCAATGTGCTGGCGACCGCCGAACAGAATGCGCTTGACCGCAAGATCGATCCGCAGGTGTTTTTGACCTCTCGGCTGGCGCCCGACATGTACGCTCTGACGCGGCAGGTGCAGATCGCCACCGATCATGCCAAGGGCGCGCCGTCGCGGCTCGCCGGCCGCGAAGTGCCGAAATACGAAGACAATGAGGCGAGTTTCGCCGATGTCCAGGCTCGCATCACGAAAACCCTGGACCTTCTGGCGTCATTTTCGGCTGCCGAGTTCGACGGCTCCGACGACAAGATCATCGAATTGAAGCTCGGCGGGCGCGAAAGCTCTATGCCCGGCATGCAGTATCTGCTGCATGTAGCCATGCCCAACTTCTATTTCCATCTCACCACGGCTTACGACATCCTTCGCCACAACGGCGTGCCGTTGGGCAAGGCGACGTTCCTGGGATCGCGCTAAGGAATTGAGTTTTTTGGAGATGTCCTGGATCGATCCGGGACATCTCCGGAAGTACCTAGCGAATGGACATTTCGCGGGCGATGCGGGGGAAGTCGGCCGGCTTGATCCCGATGTCGGCGCGGTCGGCATTGCTCATCGAATGAAGCAGCGCGAGCGCCGAGCGGTATCTCAGATGCTCCTGCGGCCGCGGCCGGGCGAACATTTCAGTGAAGAAACCCATGATTCAAGCCCCAAATTGGTCCTCCACGGCTGCCAATATAGGTGAATCGTGACAATTGTGCACTGCAGCATTTGCATATCTGCCATGTCTTGGCGAATTTTCGCCATTTTCTGCAACCCGATGAAACTTTTGACTGATGCGCATCGTAGCCTCGAATGCTGGCTACATGGCTGGTTTTTCCTCGCCACTCCTGGCGAATTCCGGACTGCATGAAAATGCAGTCCGGCTTTTGTTTCTGGGATTGCGGTCACAAGCGGTAGATGAGGCGACGGCTAAATTCGTTAAGATCGGTGCCATGCATTTTTAACGAGCCGGTTCTATGCTTCTATACCCGAATGGTCGGGCGAGGGGGAGGCTGACATCGCTACTGGCGCCAAGCGGGATTTCGCTTCGTTGCTCGACGACCTCTTCATCGCCCCCGGCAAGAATGGCGAGGGCGAAGAGGCCGGCGCTCGTCCATCCATCCCGTTCGACTATCTTTCGGTGGCCGATGAACTCCATTCCGGCCGCATCAAGGTTTCCGCTGCCGAATATCGCGAGGCGGGCGCGGATCTGGCGACCGAATTCGCCGCCTTGCTCGATCATGCCAGGCTGGCTCTCGCCGGCGAAGAGCCAAAGCCCGAGGAGAAACTGCCGCCGATTGATCCCGAAGCCATCGCCGTGGAACTCGGCCTCAATCAGCCCAAGCAGGTCGCCGATTTCGGCCGCATGCGCCGCAGCTTTGCCTTTGCCAACCACCCCGACCGTGTCGCCCCGCATCTGCGCCATCGCGCCATGATCCGCATGCAAGTGGCCAACATGCTGATCGACGAGGCCAAGCGCCGTGCATTGGCAGGTGCTCGCCGCTAACCCGGCTGGTTCACGCAAAAGTCGCTCTGGCGAGGCTTGGAGAGCGGCTCTGCTTTGCCTATAGATGCGGCTTCCTCCGCGCAGTCGCGCCAGCCTTCCTCCGGAGCCGAATTCCATGCACAAGCGTCGTCTCGGTCGGACCGATCTTCTTGTTACCCAGATCTGCCTGGGCTCCATGACCTGGGGCCAGCAGAACACCGAGGCCGAAGGCCACGCCCAGATGGACCTGGCGTTCTCGCGCGGCGTCAATTTCATCGATACCGCCGAGCTCTACCCGATCCCGCCCAAGGCGGAGACGCAAGGGTGGACCGAAAAGATCATCGGCAGCTGGATGAAAGCCAAGGGCAACCGCGACAAGGTAATCCTTGCCTCGAAGGTCGTCGGCCGCACGGCCAACAGCTGGTTTCGCGGCGACAGGCCGTCGCAACTGGTGCGCGCCGATATCTTTGACGCCATCGACAAGTCGCTGGCCAAGCTCGGCACCGACTATATCGACCTCTATCAGATCCACTGGCCGGAGCGGGATATCCCCTGGGGCGCCAACCCGACGCGCGTCGGCGCCGTGTCGCCGCGCGCCGATTCCGTCGGCGCACCGGCCGACGAAACGCCGGTCGCCGAGACGCTTGCCGTGTTCGACGAACTGGTGAAGGCAGGAAAGATACGCCATTTCGGCCTGTCGAACGAGAGTTCCTGGGGCGTGATGCGGTTCCTTGCCGAAGCCGACAAGGACATCGGCCCGCGCGTCGCGTCGATCCAGAACGCCTACAATCTCGTCAACCGCACCTTCGAGGTGAACCTCGCCGAGGTCTGCGAGCGCGAGCAAGTGTCGCTGCTGCCCTATTCGCCGCTGGCACAGGGATACCTGACTGGCAAATACGACCATGGCGCGCGGCCTCAGGGCTCGCGCACGCAGCTATTCAACCGCGGCCAGCGCTACGAGACGCCAGGTGCTGCCGAAGCACAACTTGAATACAATGAGCTGGCGCGCTCCTTTGACCTGGAGCCGGCACTGTTTGCCAATGCCTATGTCTCAAGCCGGCCGTTCGTAACCTCCAACATCGTCGGCGCAACGACGCTTTCGCAGCTCGACATGGCGCTGTCTTCCGTCGATGTCGTCTGGACCGAAGAAATGCAGAAGGCGGTGGATGCGATCCATCAGCGGGTCGGTAATCCCTGTCCTTGAACGGGGATTGGCCGCTGGCCGAATCCAATGATTACAATGGGAGAAGGGCAACAATGAATTTTCCGATCGAGCTGGTCCGCGAAAGATTTCCCGCTCTCTCCCTGACCGACAAGGGCCGTCGCCGCATCTATCTCGACAATCCGGCCGGCACGCAGGTGCCGCAAGTCGTCGCAGACGCCGTGTCGCGCTGTCTTTTGACCACCAACGCCAACCTTGGCGGCTATTTCGAAACGACGATTGCCGCGCAGGCCGTCGTCGATGAGGCGCATCGGGCAATGGCCGATTTCCTTGGTGCGGCGAGCCCGGAAGAAATCATCATCGGCGCCAACATGACGACGCTGACCTATCACATGTCGCGCACGCTCGGCCGCACGATGAAGCCCGGCGACGAGATCATCCTCACCCGCATGGACCATGAGGGCAATGTGTCGCCCTGGCTGCAGCTGGCCGAGGATCTCGGCCTCGTCGTGCGCTGGCTGCCGTTCGACGAAAAGAGCTGGCAGGTCGAAGAGGCGACGCTCGCCGGGTTGCTATCCGACAGGACCCGGCTGGTCGCGTTGAACTATGCCAGCAACCTGACTGGTTCCATCAACCGGGTGAAGGCGCTGAGCGCCATCGCCAGGAACGCCGGCGCGCTGGTCTATGTCGATGCCGTGCAGTTCGCCCCGCACGGCCTGATCGACGTTCAGGAGCTCGGCTGCGATTTCTTGATCTGTTCGGCCTACAAATTCTTCGGCCCGCATATGGGCATTTTGTGGGGCCAGCATGATGTCATCGATGATCTGAAACCCTACAAGTGCCGCTGTTCATCCAACGGCCTGCCGGAGCGGTTCGAGCTGGGCACGCCGCAGATCGAACTGATGGCCGGCCTCACGGCCGCGGTCGATTACTTCGCCGACCTTGGCGCGGCAGCGGGCGAGGGTGGATCGCGAAGGCAGAAGATCGCCAAGGCGTTCGCGGTGTCGATCGCCTATGAAAACCCGCTGGCGCAACAGCTGATCGACGGTCTGTCCGATATCGAGGGTCTGACCATCCACGGCATCACCGATCCGAAGCGGATTGGCGAGCGCGTGCCGACGGTGTCCTTCACCGTCGACGGCATCGTGCCGGAGACGATCGTACGGCAGATGAACGCCGAGAACATCTTCCTGTGGTCGGGGCACAACTATGCCTGGGAGATCGTCCATCAACTCGGCATCCCGGCCGAGTATGGCGCCGTGCGCATCGGCATCGCTCACTACAACACATCTGCCGAAATCGACGAGACGCTGGAGAGCGTGCACCGGGTCATCGCCATGCTCAGGCAGCAGCGCTCCTGACACTGGCTTGAGTACTCACCGCATCTTGCCGCCGAAGCCGGTGAGGAACGCGGTGAGATTGTCGCCGAGTTCGTCGCAGAGGTAGCCGCCCTCCTGGACGATGACCGTCGGCAGGTCGAGCTTTGCGATGGCCTCGCCGATGCGCGAGAAACCCGGCGTCGTCACCGAAAGTCCGCCGAACGGATCGCCCTCGAACGCATCGAGCCCGAGCGCCACGACCAGCGCGTCGGGCGAAAAGGCACGGATGCGCTGGAACGCTACCTCGAGCGCTTCGAGAAACGCCGCGTCGGCGGATTTGCGTGGCAGCGGCAGGTTGAAATTGTAGCCGAGGCCTGGCCCTTCGCCGCGCTCGTCGGCATGGCCCCAGAAGAACGGGTAGAAACGCACGGGATCGGCATGCAGCGAGACGGTCAGCACATCCGGTCGTGCATAGAAGATGCCTTGCGTGCCGTTGCCGTGATGCAGGTCGACATCGAGGATCGCCACCCGTGCGGCCTGTTTACGCAGAGCCTGTGCGGCGACGGCCGAATTGTTGATGAAACAGAAGCCGCCGGCGACATCGGCAAAGGCGTGGTGACCGGGCGGGCGGCATAGCGCGTAGGCGGCCGGTACGCCTGACATCACCGCCTCGGCCGCATCGACCGCGCTCCAGACGCTCCACAGCGCGCTTTGCCAAGTCTCGCCCGAGATCGGGCAAGCAGTATCGGCCATGTGGTAGCCGGCCTGCCCGACTGCCGAGGCCGGGTAGGAGCCGTTGCGCGCGATCGGATGGATGTTGGGGATCACTTCGGCCGAAGCGCCCTCGATGCGCTGCCAGCGCGCGTAGATATGCTCGAGGAAATCCAGATATTCGGGCGTATGCACAGCCGCGACCGGGCCGAGCCCATGATCCCGAGACCGCTCGATCGTGCAACCGGCGGATAATGCGCCGGCTAACAATCTTTCGACGCGCTCCGGCTTTTCCGGATTGGGCTGCGCCGCACCGCTTGACAGAAAGGCCTTGGGGTCGTGACGCTTCTGTTCCTCGGCGTAGAAGGCTTTCATTCCTGCTCCTCATTCTCGGCCGTGTCGGCGAAGGCAAAGAAGGCATCGCCGATGATCTTCTGGGTCTGTTCGTAGCTCGACCAGGCGATGCCCAGCCTTTCATAAAAGGCCTTGGCGCCCTCATTGTCGGTGTCGACGGATAGCCTCAGATACACGCCGCCTTCTTTCCGGCACTGCGCCGCAACGTGCCGCAGCAGCCGCTCGCCGATCTTGCGGCCACGAAAACGATCCTCGACATAGAGGTCTTGCACATAGACGCCAGGCCGCCCCATCCAGGTCGAAAAGATCGGGAAATGCAGGCAGAGCCCGGCAAATTCGCCGCCGACTTCGGCGATCAGGGTGGAGAAGGATGGCTTTTCACCAAAGCCGTAAGTTCTGAGATCGTCCGGTGTCGAAATGATCTCCTCGGGCGCGCCGATATGGGTGCCGAGTTTCAGGATCGCCGCGTGGATCGTTTCGACGTCGTCGAGAGTGCCGAGTCGAAGGAGGATATTGGGCGGGGGGACAATCATCGGAGGTTCGGTGCCCAGGCACCCCCCTCTGTCCTGCCGGACGTCTCCCCCGCAAGGAGGGAGATTGGCAGTTTTGATACTACCGCCCATCCTGCAACGTTGGAAGTTAGCGAAAGCCGAAATGACATCCGATCTCCCCCCTTGCGGGGGAGATGTCCGGCAGGACAGAGGGGGGTGCGAAGGAACGCAATCATTTCAGATTGTCTCCCTTTCAAACGCCAGCATCTCAAAACGCCACCCGGTCGCCGCCCTTGAGCGCCAGCATGTCGCGCGCTTCGGTGGGGGTTGCAACCTCCAGCGACAGCCCATCGAGAATGCCACGGATGCGGCGCACCTGATCGGCATTGGATTTCGCCAGCTGGCGGCCGTCATAGAGACTGTCCTCCAGCCCGACGCGGACATTGCCGCCCATGGCCGCGGCGATCGAGATCAGCGGCATCTGCTGGCGGCCGGCGGCCAGCACCGAGAACTGGTAGCTGTCGCCGAACAATTTGTCGGCGATCCGCTTCATGTGGACGAGATTGTCCGGGTCAGCGCCGATGCCGCCCAGAATGCCCAGCACGAACTGGATGAACAATGGGCCAGACACCAGCCCCCGGTCGCGGAAATGCGCCAATGAGTAGAGATGGCCGACATCGTAGCATTCGAATTCGAAGCGCGTGCCGCAGCCCTTGCCCAGTCTTTCCAGCACCCCTTCCATGTCGGCGAAGGTGTTCTTGAAGATCGTGTCGCGGGTGGCTTCCAGCAGCTTCGGTTCCCACTCGTGCTGCCATTCCCTCGGCTTGTCGAGCATCGGGAACAGCGCGAAATTCATCGAACCCATGTTGAGCGAGCACATTTCGGGTTCGGCTCTGAGCGGTGCCGCCAGCCGCTGGTCCAGGGTCATCAGCGACGAGCCGCCGGTGGTGATGTTGATCACTGCATCGGTCGCCTGTTTGATGCGCGGCAGGAACTGCATGTAGACGTCCGGATCGGCGGTCGGGCGGCCGTCACTCGGATCGCGGGCGTGCAGATGCAGGATCGAAGCACCGGCTTCGGCCGCCGCGATCGCCTCCGCTGCGATCTGGTCCGGCGTCACCGGCAGATAGGGCGACATCGACGGCGTGTGCACCGAGCCGGTGACAGCGCAGGTGACGATGACTTTTCTAGGCGCCATCTTTGTCGCCTCAGCCTTCGACCGGTAGGTCGAGTTCGGAGGCCAGAACGTCCAGCGAGTCGCCGATGATGGAGACGATCTCGCCGACCTGCTCCCTGGTGACGATCATCGGCGGCGCGACCATGAAATTGTCGCCGTCGACGCCGCCCTTGACCCTGCGGCCATAGATGATCAGCCCGCGCTCATAGGCGAGGTCGAGCAGCCGTTGCGTGGCTTTCTTGGTCTGGTCGATCGGCCTCAGCGTCTCGGGATCGGCAACCATCTGGGCGCCGGTGAGCAGGCCCTTGCCACGCATATCGGCGATGAACGGAAACCGCTTCGCCAGCCCCTTCAGCCCGTCCATCAGCACGTCGCCCATGGCGGCCGCATTGGCGATCAGGTCGAGCCGGTCCATTTCACCGAGCACGGCAAGCCCGGCGGCGCAGGCCAGCGGATTGCCAGCATAGGTGTGGCCGTGCTGGAAGCCGCCGGAGTCAAGCAGCGGCTGCACCAGCCGCATCGGGGCGGCGAGCGCGCCAAGCGGCGCATAGCCCGAACCCAGCCCCTTCGACAGCGCGACGATGTCGGGCTTGCAGTTCCAATGGTCGCCGCCGAGGAATTTGCCGGTGCGACCGGCGCCGCTCATCACCTCGTCGTGGATGAGCAGGATTCCGTAGCGGTCGCAGATCTCGCGGATGCGCGGATAGTAGCTGTCGGGCGCCACCAGGGCTGAGGTCGCCGCGCCACCGATCGGCTCCATGATGAAGGCCACCACGCTCTCAGGCCCTTCGGCCAGGATCTTTTCTTCCAGCATGTCGGCATAGCGGATGCCGCGCTGTTCCATCGAGAGATTGTCGCGGTCGCGCCAGGCGTTCGGCGCCGGCACGGTCGGCATCACCCGCATCATCGGCTCGAACGTTTCGGCCAGCGCATCGTCGCCGGTGATCGAGAGCGAACCCAGCGTGCCGCCATGATAGGAGGGGAAGCGCGTGATCACCTTCCAGCGGCTGGCCTGTCCGGTGGCAACGGCCCATTGCCGCGCCAGCTTGATGCAGGATTCCGTCGCCTCCGAGCCGCCCGAGACGAAGAAGATGCGGTCCATGCCTTCCGGCAGCTTGCCGGCCAGTTCGCGTGCCAACTCCTCGGCCGGCTCGTTCTCGAAATGCAGCCGATAGGCGAAGGTGGCGCGGTCCATCTGCCGCTTCATGGCATCCAGCACATTGCGGTTAGAATGGCCGATATTGGCGACCATCGGGCCGCTCGAGCCGTCGATGAAGCGGCGGCCATCCTGCGTCCACATATAAATGCCCTCGGCGCGGTCGATCAGCGGCCGGCGCAGGCTGGACAAATAGAACAGATGCGACTCTCGCCGGGCATCGGTGTCTTGCGTGGCGGTCTGGACTTTCGACATGTCAGGACTTTCCGAGGTAACGATCGAGGACATTCTTGGTGACGCGTTCGACCATCGGGTCCTGTCTTAGCAGGCCGGCGACCCATTCGCAGCTTCCGGCGTGGAACACCTCGCCCTTGCCACGCGGGAAATTGACGATCATGCCGTTGCCGCGTTTGACTTTTTCCAGATTGGCGTCGCTCGCCTCGCCGAACAGCGTCTCGGCGGTGAAGCGGCCATCCTCGTCGGTGAGGAATTGGTCCTCGATCGGGATGTCGGCACTTTCCTCGACCTGGGATGCCATGCCGACGGCGAGAACCTGCAGGCCGTCTGGCGCGCCGCTGGTGGCGGTCGGGTAGGGCAGGCCGCCGCGTACCTCGAAGTCGAGCCCATCGACTTCATAGCCATAGACGTGGCTGTCGGAGCCCAGCAGGTCACCATAATAGATGCCGGTGCCGGCAAAGGCCCAGTGCTCCGGCCGGTAGACCGGAAAGCCACGCACGCCGCGCGGCGCGCAACCGCCCCAACCGGTATAAACCCCGCGCGTGGCGTTGAGCCCGAAGGTCGCCGAACCCGGCCGGCCGATTTCCGGCGCTTCCCAGGAGTTGGTGGCGCGGGTGATGTCGCCGCCTGGGAGATAGGCGGGGTCTTCGGCACGCGCGCGATATTTGTAGCAGACCTGCCGGCGGGCCTCGTCTTCCAGCCGCGTCTGCCACATGAAATTGCCGGCAAAGCGCGCCGCATGGCCGCCGCGCTCGACATAGGCGTCGACGGCATCGCGCATTTCCCAGGTCCAGTATTCGTCATGGCCGACGAAGACGGCACAGTCGTAGCCGTCGAGAATTTCGGGCGAAAAATGCAGATCGTGCTGGCTGATGAGATCGACGCCATAGCCGGCCCGTTCGGCGAAGCGGAAGAAATGGCTGTCATAGCTGGCCCAGCCCGACGAGGCGTATTTCTTCGAATGGCCGGTGGCGAGCGCCCATTCCATATGCGGATAACGCGGCACCGTCTTCGGCGGCACGGCGACTTCCAGCGGCACGCGCGGCGCATCCTTCGGCAGCACGACGAAGCCGCGGCACCAGGGGCGTTGCGTCGACACGATGGGCGAATACTGGTTGCGGTCCGGCCCGGTGATGCCCTGGTAATGGTTGGAGCCGCCCCAGGTGTTGTAGGCCAGCCATGTGCCTGTCGCAGCCACCTGCAGCACACGGCCGGGTTTACGGCCCGGCTGTGGGCTGACGATAAAAACATGGTGGCATTGGATCGGCTTGCCGTCGCGCCCGTCGGCGGTCAGCGTGACCCGATAGGCACCGGACGGCCAGTCCGCCCCGACGCGAAATTCGAAGGATACGTCCCAGCCGCAGCCTTCAACCGAACACTGGTCAGGTGTGTCCTGCCGGCGTGCCGCGATGCCCGATTTTTCGAACGCTTTGGTCTCGCTGCCGCCATCCCGGGTGATTGTCATGCCGAAGTTCGGAGCTGTCGAACTGACATGCAACGCCACCGTTTCGCCGGCGCGATAGGAAAAGCGGTCGCTGTAGCACCAGATCTCGCCGCGCTCGCCATCCATCCCCGGCCATTCGTAGTAATGGCCACGCACCGCGTGGCGGCGCTGCTCCGGCGTCAGTCCGAAATCGGGGAATTCGGTCGGCAGATGGGTCATGAACACCTGAAAGGTCGAAGGCCGCCATTTCGGCGATCTGCTGTCGTTGCGTCAAATGGAAACGATCGGACCAGCATTCGTTAGCCGCACCCTTGGCCGCCTCCATCAAACGGACTATCTCAGGGCAGGCGGCGTTTCCGCCACGGGGGTCGGAATGCTCAGAGTGCAAAAGGTCAAAGTCGACGAGATCTACGTGCCGACAGCGCGCAAGAAGACGCTGCATCCCGAGACCGTCCGCCATCTGGCCGAGGACATTCTGGAAAACGGCATGAAGACGCCGATCCAGGTCCGCCATGACGGCAAACGCCACATCCTCGTCGAAGGCCTGCACCGGCTGGAAGCGGCAAAGTGGCTCGGCGAAACCGAAATCGAGGCTTATCTGGTGCAAGCCAAGCGCCACTGACACTTCCTTCGTTCCCCACGGACCGACGCGGAGCAGGGACGTCATCGCAAAATTTTCGTGGACGATGTCGGTTTGCGGTTCATCGGCTCGTCCTTGGGACGGAAGCCAGATCAAACGCAGGACGCCCTTATGACCACCAAGCTCGACACCGCCCCCACCAACGACCGTGAAGTGGTTCTTGCCCGCATCATCGATGCGCCGCGTGAGAACGTCTATCGCTGCTGGACCGATCCGAAACTGATCACGCGCTGGTTCTCGCCAAAGCCGTGGACGACGCCGCGCGCCGAGATGGATGTGCGCACCGGCGGCTCGAGCCTTGTCGTCATGGCTAGCCCGGACGGTAACGAATTCCCCAACCCGGGAATCTTCCTCGAAGTCGTTCCCGGCAGGAAGATCGTCTTCACCGACGCCTACACAGAGGCTTGGCAGCCTTCGGAAAAGCCGTTCATGACCGTCGTGCTGACCTTCGAGGACGAGGGCAACGGCAAGACGCGCTACATCGCTCGGGTCAGGCACTGGAGCGTCGCCGACCGCGAACAGCATGAGAAGATGGGTTTCCACGAGGGTTGGGGACAGTGCGCCGACCAGCTCGAAGAACTCGCCAAAACGCTTTGATCCGCATGACGCTCTGATACCGGCAGGACGAGAGGAGATCGATATGTCCAAAACCCTGTTTTTCGCCATTTTTGCTTCGGCCGCAGCACTGCTTGCCTGCCCGGGCACCACCAATGCGGAGGAGACAAAACCCGCCATGACGACTGAGACGAACGCACTGCCGAAGCCGGAAAAGTCTGGCCTGCTGCCGATCGACGGCCTGAATTATTATTATGCCATCTATGGCAAGGGCGAGCCGCTGCTTCTGCTGCATGGCGGTCTCGGCACCACGGATATGTTCGCGCCGATCCTGCCGAAACTTGCCGAAAACCGCACCGTCATCGGCGTCGACCTGCAGGGTCACGGTCGCACCGCGCTGGGTGACCGACCATTCACCGTGGAAGCGATGGGCGACGACATGGCCGCCATCGTCAAGGCGCTCGGTTACGACCAGGTCGATGTCATGGGCTATTCGCTGGGCGGCGGCGTCGCCTTCCGCATGGCCGGCCAGCATCCCGAAGCGGTGCGCCGCCTCGTCCTGGTATCGACCGGCTACGCCACGGACGGCTTCTATGACGAGATGCGTCCCCAGCAGGCACAGGTGAGCGCGGCTGCGGCTGAGTTCATGAAGGACACGCCGATGTACAAATCCTACGTCGCGGTGGCGCCGCATCCGGAGGAGTTCCCGAAGCTCCTCGATGCGCTGGGCGGCTTCATGCGTCAGAACCGCGATTACTCGGCCGACGTCGCCAAGCTGAAGATGCCTGTCATGCTGGTCTATGGCGACAGCGATATGTACAAGCCCGAGCACGAGATCAAGTTTTATCAGATGCTCGGCGGCGGGCTGAAGGACGCCGGCTGGATGCGCGAGAACCTGTCGCAGAACCGCCTGGCGATCCTGCCCAACCGCACCCACTACGACACTTTCTTCGCCCCCGAACTCACGGCCGCCGCGCTGCCGTTCCTCAACGGCCAGACCAAGGTCAAAACCTGGGACGAGGTCGTCGGCGAAACGGAGTGAACGCCAAGGCCGCCGGTTGTTGGCTGGCAGCCGGCGGATCGTCATGCGGCCGCCATGACGGCTTTCGGCGTCATGACTTCAGCCCCACTCGCATCAGCATAAGCGATGACGTTGCATCAAAGCTTTTCAATTGACCCAATCGGCCGCGCCGATACCTTGCGCGCCTATTCTCCCCCACCAGTGGATCGATCCGGACAATGGCAAGATATGACGGCGGATGCCTGTGCAAGGCGGTGCGCTACCGCGCGGACGCGGCCCCCATCAACGAACGCGTCTGCCACTGCCGGGTTTGCCAGAAGGCGATCGGCGCCGCCTTCAACGCACGCGTCCTGTTTCGCATCGACGACGTGACGATCGACGGGCCGCTGGCGACCATAAACTCTTCGCCGGATCTCAAGCGCGGCTTTTGCCCGAGCTGCGGCACGACGATGTTTTCCCGGCGTGATTCCGCTGATATCATCGGCATCACCACCGGTTCGCTCGACGATCCCACGGTTTTCAAGCCGCAAATGCATATTTTCACCGCCTCGAAGCAGCCCTGGGTGGTGCTCGATGACAGCCTGCCGAAATACGAAGGCGCCCCTCCGCCAGGCTAATTTTCCCCTTTCCCTTTGTTGTGGAAGAAGGTGGATCGACGCGCTACGCCAGCGAGAAGGAAGAACGCAACCATGGCCAAAATTTAATCCAAATCGACACGAGATAGCCGGCAAAGCGTCATTGGCGGGCCATCATTGTCTCCCTATTTATGGGTCGCGGGTACGGCATTCGAGGAGACGACGGATGAACGACAGCATCAGCACCCTGGACGAGCTTTTGAGCGATCCGATGGTCCTGCTTGTGATGGAGCGCGATCGTGTGCGCCCCGAACAGGTGCGCATGCTGCTCGAACGGGCTCGCCGGCCTTCGACCGATGAGCCCGAAGTGCCGCCGGCGCATGTGATCGCCAGGACATGCCAGAAACTCTGGCTCTGCCGTAGTCGCTTTGCGATTTTCCCTGTGTATCTCAAGCCGGCTCCAAGGTGGGCCGGTTTTCGAACGGCGTGCACTTCGGCACGCCAGCTTACAAATCCGTAAATTGATTATCCGGCCCATGACGATAAGGCTTGTCGGGGATTGACCGGTGGTCGGTCCACGCAACTCTGATCTCTCATGCACGGAATTCGATTTTGGCCGACATCTGCACACAAGGCCTGGACACGGGCTTCGTCGGGCTGGGGTTCGCCAAGGTGGCGTTCCTCGGCGTGGTGCAAGGCATCACCGAACTGTTGCCGATTTCCTCGACCGCCCATATGCGCATCGTGCCGGCCGTGCTCGGCTGGCAGGATCCTGGCTCCGCCTTCTCCGCCGCCATGCAACTCGCGGCTCTTGCCGCGGTGGTCAGCTATTTCTGGAGTGATGTCAGGAATATCCTGTTTGGTTCGTTCGACGCTCTGGCGCGACGCGATTTCGCCGACCGGCATTTCAAGCTGGCGCTCTGGATCGTGCTGGCGACGATCCCGATCGTCATCGCCGGCGTGGCGCTGTCGGGCGTGCTCAACGCCTGCAATTCGCCGCTACGCAGCCTAACGGTGATCGGCTGGGCCTGCATCGCAATGGCGATCTTGCTGGCGCTGGCCGAGATCTTTGCCCGTCACCGGCGCAGCATGGGCGGTGCGTCGCTGACCGATGCGCTGCTCGTCGGTGTTGCCCAGATCGGCGCGCTTGTCCCCGGCGTCTCGCGCTCGGGCTCGACCCTGACGGCGGCACTGGGGCTCGGCTTCAAGCGGGCCGAGGCGGCGCGCTTCTCGTTCCTGCTCGGGTTGCCGGCGATTGCACTCGCCGGCCTTAAGGAACTCTGGGAACTGCACAAGGTCCATCTCGACGCCCATGGGTGGTCGGTCCTTGCCGTCGGGCTGGTCGTCGCCTCGATCTCCGCCTTCTTCGCCATATGGGGGCTGATGCACGTGCTGGAGCGTTTCTCGGCCTGGCCGTTCGTCATTTATCGCGGCCTGCTCGGTGTCGTCCTGCTGCTGGGCGTGGCGATGGGATGGCTCGTCTAAGGCAAGTTCCACAGTATCGCTTGAAACGGGCTATATCCGTACCGGACCTCGAACTTCGATTCCGGTACGCACATGGATTTTTTGACCCTCCTGCAATCACTGCCGTTGCTGCTGGCGTTGGCCAAGGGCGCACTGCCGTCGGTGGCGGCATTTGGCCAGTGGGCCGCTTCACTGCCGCCATGCCGGGACTTCACCTTCGAGGCGACCAGCTATCTCGTTTGCGAGGTCGATCCGAAACGATACCAGCTCGAGCTGTTCTGGAAGGATGCGGCGGGCAAGCCGTTTCAGTCGCTGCACAATCTGCATGCCGCGCAACAGGCGATCGGGCGCACGATGGTGTTCGGCATCAATGCCGGCATGTATCACCCTAACCTCGCGCCGGTCGGCCTCTATGTCGAGCGTGGCCAGGAGATGGCCTCGGTGAAAACGGGATCGGGAAGCGGCAATTTTTCCCTGCAGCCGAACGGCATTTTCTACCTGCGCGACGGCAAGGCCGCGGTTCGTGCCACTCGGGAATTCGTGAAAAGGCGCCCGACCGTCGACTATGCGACGCAATCGGGGCCGATGCTGGTGATCGACGGCAAGCTGCATCCAAAATTCCAGGCTGACGGCACTTCGCGGAAAACCCGCGACGGTGTCGGGGTGCGAAAGGACGGCGTCGCGGTCTTTGCGATTTCGAACGGCACAGTGACCTTCCATGCCTTCGCCCGGCTTTTCCGCGACGCGCTTGGCTGCGACAACGCGCTGTTCCTCGACGGCACGATATCAAGCTTGTTTGCGCCTGCCATCGGCCGCAAAGACGACTACTGGAATCTCGGGCCGATGATCGGCGTTTTCAGGAAATCCTAGCCGGTTTTCCACCGCGCTTACCCACACGCGGTATGGGCGAAAAAAATTGATTCAAACTTTATTGGTAATTTCTCATTCATAACTGATCCGGTTTGTCCGTCGGCTGTCGTTTTGCCCTCGGTCTGTTGTGTTTTGAGTACAGGTCCAGATGCGGATTCCGGGCGTCGTGAGTTTTTTGATCGCATCGCTATGCCTTGCCGGCTGCTCTTCAACGGCCGGCGTCGACGCGCTGGATTTGCAGAAACCGTCCAACGAGACCACCAGTTCCGTGATTCGGCCGCCGGCACCGATCGCCGCTGCTCCGGCGGCAAGGGGCAACAGGGCGGCAAGGGCCGAATTGGCCCCCATGTCTGACAACGGTCCGAGGCGCCCGTTTGGTTTGGCGGAGGAGGAAGAGACGGGGGTGTTTGCCGCACCTGATGTGCCTGATCCCCAAGTGCCTGATGTCGGCGGGTTGCCGGTCGAGCCGGCAGCCTTGGTGTCGCCGCCCAAGCTGTTGACCCGCGCGGCACCGGCCATGCTTGCCGGGCCGCTCACCCGTTACGGTTTTCGTGATGCCAAGCCTATCAATTTCGGCAAGGCTTCGCCTCGCCGCCTTGCAGTGCACGGCGTCGACGTCTCGCGTTGGCAAGGCAACGTGAATTGGGACAAGCTGCGCGCCCAGGGCGCCAACTTCGCCTACATCAAGGCGACCGACGGTGGCGACCACCTCGATCCGATGTTCATGAAAAACTGGCGCAACGCCGACGCCGCCGGCTTGAAGCGCGGCGCCTATCATTTCTTCTACTGGTGCCGCACGGCCGGCGAGCAGGCGGACTGGTTCATCCGCAACGTGCCCAGGGTCGAAGGCGCACTGCCGCCGGTGATAGACGTCGAGTGGAACGGCGAGTCCAGCTGCAAGCGCCGGCCGTCGCGCGAAAAGGTGCTGGAAAAGATGCAGGTGTTCATGGACAAGCTGGAGCGCCATTACGGCCAGCGTCCCATCATCTACACCGCGCCCGATTTCTACCGCGACAATCTCAGGGGCGAATTCCTCGACTATCCGTTCTGGCTGCGTGCCGTGGCCCAGCATCCGTCAAAGGTCTATCCCGGCCGCAAATGGCTCTTCTGGCAGTATTCCGGCTCCGGCCTGTCGCACGGCGTCACCGGCCGTATAGACCTCAATGTCTTCCATGGCGACGAACGGCAATGGCGCGCCTGGGCCGGCGGCCGGCAGACGGTAGCCGACGCCAACTGAGACAGTCGTCAGTCCCGGCGCGCTTCGCTCTGCCTGATGCCCGCGGTCTGGGCAAGCGCGATATCGGACTGCTCGATGGACACGCTTCCGCCGGCAGCATTCGCTGAGGAAAGTGTCCGGCTCTTTGACCGACATGGACGCATGGGAGGAAAAGATGGGTGTGTCATCGGAGGCTCTGGCGCAGAGCCGTCAAACGATCAGCGCCTACGAGGATTATGCCGAACAATATGATGCCACCGTGCGCCATGTTCCCAACGAGAGGGAGCAGGCATCGCTGAAGCGCCTGGTGGCAATCGCTGGCACAGGCGGCCGGATTTTGGAAGTCGGGTCCGGAGCCGGATATGACGCGGATTTTCTGGAGACTTTGGGTGTCAAAGTCCGGCGCACCGACGCAACCAAGCGGTTTCTGGAACTGCAGGCCGCGCGTGGCAAGCATGGCGAGTTGCTCGATCTCATCACCGATGATCTCGGCGGCCCCTACGACGCAGTCCTGGCCCTCTGCGTCCTCATCCATGTGCCTCGCGACGAGACCGACCAGGTACTTGCCAAGATAGCCGGGTCGCTGCGGCCGGGCGGCGCCTTCCTCGTCTCGATGCGCAATGGCGACGGCGAGACATCAGGCGAATATCACATGGTCTACTGGCGCAGGGACGACTTCGCGGCCCGTCTCGAAGGCGCCGGGCTCGTCCTCATCAGGGAGGATTTCAACGTCGGCCGCAATAGCGAAGAATGGAACACGTTCCTGGCCGTCAAGCCTGCATGACCCGCCGAACGCTGTCGCTGTTTGCGCTGCTCAGCCTTTTCAGATTTCGCGAATAAGCAAGACATTGCCGCAGCCTTGCTGTCTATGTGAAGTTCCTGCACTCCTGGGGGAGACGAGTTGGAACTCAAGATCATGCTTGTCGGCTTTGCCTGCGTGGTCGCGGGCGCGCTGTCGTTCATCACCTTCATGAAATGGCGAGAGGTGAAAGCGCTCAGCCGCTGGTTGCCGGCCCCGGGAAAGATCATTTCCTCGCGCGTCGAGGCACGTGAAGTGAGAAACTCGGGCGTTGGCTCGGACAGCAGCGATACCACCGAAATGCGCAATTTTCCGGCGATCACCTTCGAATACAAGGTCGGCGGCAAGAAATTTCAAAGCTCGCGCTACAGCGTGAAGGAGAATTTGGGGAATTTCGAAGTCGCTGAAACCCTTGCCCAGTTTCCCCGCGGCGCGGAGGTGACTGTCTTCTACAATCCGGCCGATCCGAGCAAAGCGGTGATCGAGCGCACACTGCCGGACGGCGCCTTCAAGTTCATGGTCCAACTTTCGGCAGGATTGGTGATCGGGGCGGTTGTGCTGGTGTTTTCCGTCGGCGGTGTTCTGGAAGCGATTGGGCCGCATTTGCCCAAGCCGCAGAATCTCGGTGCCGCGGCGTTGCTGCTTTTTATGGGCTTGTTCATCCTGAGCATGGGTTTCGCCCAGAAAGCGTTAGCCGAGCAGGCGGCAAAATGGCCGATCGTCGCTGGCCGCATCGACACTTCAGGTCTGCAGGCGCTCCGAAACCATTCAGGCTATGGCCGCTGGCGCACCGTCTCCAAATCCCGCATCGTCTACTCCTATGGCGTCGCCGGCCAGCGCTACAGCGCCGATCGTGTGACCTTCGGCGCCACCGTGACCGCCTCGCTGCCCGGCCTCGTCGGCGGCCAGGCACGGCAATATGTCGAAGGTAGCAAGGTCGACGTTCACTATGACCCCGTCAACCCCGGCTCAGCGGTGCTCGAATGCCGGGTCCGGGGGCTTGGGCTGCTATGGATCTGCTCGGCAGGCTTTCTCGGCGGCGCCGCCTTTCTGCTCGGGCTGGTATGACACTGGTCAGGCGGATTCGGTCATGGCGCCGATCCGCCGGTAGACGAATGGTTCTTCTCTCGAAGGGGCTGTGGCAATGCGCTTGGCTTCGTCGACCAGCATTGCCATGCGAGCATGGATCGGCGATTTCGCGCAAGCCGGGTCCGTTGCAGCGGCATCGCCGGCGATCGCCATCGCCTGGCAGCGGCAGCCGCCCCAGTCGATCTCGCGCCGCTCACAGCCGCGACAGGGTTCCTGCATCCAGTCCGTGCCGCGAAAGGCATTGAACCCCGGTGAATCGGCCCAGATCGAGGACAGCCTGCGTGGTTCGAAACGCTCGAAGCTGAGAGACGGGATCGTCTGTGCGGCATGACAGGGCAGTACGGTGCCGTCAGGCGTCACCATGAAGGCGTCACGCGCCCAGCCGCCCATGCACGGCTTGGGATAGATCGCAAAATAGTCCGGCGTCACAAAATCGATGTTGATGATGCCGGCCAACCGCTCCTGTGCCTCCGCGACGATCTCCGCCTGCCTGTCGACCGCTTCACGCTCGGGCATCAGTTGATCGCGATTGGTCAACGCCCAGCCGGCATACTGCACATTGGCGATCTCAAGCCTCTCCGCGCCCAGCGAAAGGGCGAGATCGATGAATTCCGGCACTTCCTCGATGTTATGGCGATGGATCGGTGCGTTGATGGTAAGAGGCAGACCGGCAGCGCGCGCGCGGCGTGCCGTCTCCAGCTTCTTTTCGTGGGCGCCCTTGTGGTTGCCGATGCGATCGGTGGTCGCCGGCCGCGCGCCTTGAAAGCTCAGTTGCAGATGGTCGAGACCGGCTTCGGCAAATGCCTCGATACGGCCCTCGACGATGCCAACGCCCGCGGTAATCAGATTGGTGTAGACGCCGCGCCCCGCAAGCCCGGCGATCAATTGCTCGAGGTCGCGGCGCAGTGTCGGCTCGCCGCCGGACAGATGCACCTGGAGCACTCCGAGATCGGCGGCCTCCGAGAACAGAGCGAGCCAGGTCTCTGTGTCGAGTTCGCGATTGGCCTTCAGCAGTTCGAGCGGATTGGAGCAATAAGGACATTGCAGCGGGCAGCGATGCGTCAGTTCCGCCAGCATGCCGATTGGCGGGAGGAGGGGCGTGCTCATAGCCTCACCAGCAGCTTATCCGACCATTCCTGCAGGAAGGCGATGACGTCAGTCGCCACGGCCTCCTGCTCGGCCTCGTAATCCGCGGCAAGGCCGGCAATGATGTCGCCGACCGTGGACCGTCCATCGCAGCGGCGCAATATGTCGAGACTGATATCGTTCGGCCAGAATATCTTTTCCGGTGACAGTACGGCGAATGCCTGCCGCACGGAATCGTACTGTATGCGCGCGTGCTTCGGCAGCGAAGGCACCGATCGCAACGACACCACGGCTCTTTCGCGCAGCGCCATCATTGGGCTGCCTCGGGCTGGAAGGCGCCAGGCGGTATGCTGCCCTGCTCGCCATAAGCGTGTTGAAGCGCATCAAGCATGGCCCAGAGTATATCGCATTTGAACACCAGTGCATCGATTGCCTGCTGCTGGCGCTCCGCCGTATCGGCATGGCTGAGCACGTAGGCGAGGGCGAAGCCGGCGTCACGCGAGGCTTGTTCGGGCCTTTGCCTGAAATAGGCCAGCGTATCCTCGGTGATGTAGTCGTATTTGGCCAGCATTGCCGGCACCCGCTCACCGATGATGAGTGGCGAGAACATCTCGGTCAGCGACGACGCGACCGCCTCGAACAGCGTCCGGTTTGTACAAAAGGAAAGGTAAGCGCCCACCGCGAAGCGCGTCGCCGGCAGCGCCAGCCTTTCGCTCTTCACGGCCTCGGCGTCCAGGCCGAGCGAAGTTGCCAGATGCAGCCAGCGCGCGATGCCGCCGCTCCAGCCGTCCTCGCCGTCATGATCCTCGATCCGCTTGCGCCAAGCGGCGCGAAACGCCGGATCCTCGGCATGCACGAGGATCATGGCATCCTTGCGCGGGATGACCGCCTGATAGCAATAGCGGTTCAGCGCCCAGGCCTTCATCTCGGCCTTTGACAACGCGCCGCTGGTCATCCTGTGGTGAAAGGGATGGCGATTGTGATAGCGCTCGGCGCCAACCTGCCTCAATACGGCTTCGAGAGCGCTCGTGGAGAGTCCGCCTTTGGCTGCATCGCGGAAGTCGCTCAAAATTCCATCTCCATACCGTCGCTTGCGATTTCCCAGCCTGCCGCCTTGACCGCCGCGTGCTCGGCGGAATTCTCGTCAAGGATGGGATTGGTGTTGTTGATGTGGACGAACACACGGCGGCTAACCTTCACATCGGCCAAGCCGGCGATCGAACCCAATTCTCCCGAGATCGCCAGATGCCCCATGCGCGCGCCGGTTTTCTGACCGACGCCGGCGACGATCATCTCCTCGTCGGTATACACCGTGCCGTCGAACAAAAGACAGGCGGCATCGGCGAGACGCGCGCGTAAGCGCGCATCGATGCGCGCGCAGCCCGGAATATAGAAGACGGAGCCGCGGCTGCCGATGCCGGCGATTCGGACTCCGATCGTATCACCTGCGTCGGAGCTGAAATTGGCATCCGGATGGTCTCTATCCTCCAGATAGAGTGCTATCTTCCCGGGCACCGGAAAGGGCTCGATCATTACGCCGGTCTCGCGGCTTTCTGCATCGCAGATGGCCAATTCTTTCGTCGGCGGCAGGATGCGCCGCGGCACAAGCGCTGGATCGAGAACGTTGAAAATCGAATTCGCCTCCAGCGTCGCCAGAACCTGCGCCGTTGCATAGATGGCGAAAGGCTGCCGTTCGCGCAGGCTGAGCAGTCCGGCGATATGATCGACATCGGCATTGGTCAGCACCACCGCGCGAATAGGCGTCGAGCGCAGCGGCGCATCGCCCGCAGGCTGCAATTCAGGTGTTGCAGCGATTTGCTGGCGAATGTCGGGCGAGGCATTGAAAAGAACCCAGCCGAACCCGTCCGCAGAGGCGGCGACACTTGACTGGGTTCGTGAATGCACGCCGGCCATGCCGGTGCGAGCCGCACGACTCAGACGGTAGTTGCAGTTCCATTGCGGAAAGCCGCCGCCTGCCGCCGATCCGATGATCCTCAAATGCATGAAAATGCCCGCGCGCCGGCTTCTCTGACCTGCAGGCAATTTGCAGTCACAAAAAACGCTTCGCGCGCTTTGCGTGCGTCAAAATCTTTCACGAAAATCCCATGCGGCGAGGGGATGCGCGCCCCTGTCGCCAGGGACGCGCACCTCTGCGGCCTACTTCTTGGGAGTAATTTCAGCAGGCAGATACCGTGAAATTTCGAAGCCAGCGGCAACCTGACACATGGTCGGTTTTTTCCAGTTCTTCTTCATGACATTTCTCCTCTTATACCAGCCCGAAGGGACCGATCCTGTCGTTAGCCAACCATTGCAGGGCACCGACGCAATGGCTCGTCCATCAAGTCTTAAAATGGACAAATGAAACAATAGGTTTTGAAAAATTGAAAACAAACTATCGAGAATAATTGCAGTCCTTACTTCAATTGGTCGTGGCGTAGGGTTTTTTCTCCTCCAGTGGCAGGTTTGCATCTTCCCACCCATCAGCGCCAAGCGGATACCAGATTACTGAACTGTAGCCCCACTCGACGGCGCGTTTCGCCGCATTCCACGACATCCAGCAATTCGTCATGCAGTAGAACAGAATCGCGCGCGACTTGTCCGTCCCGGCCTTGGCCGTGAGGCCTCGGCGAAAATAGCTGGCGGTCTCCTGCGAAATAGCGCCGTATCCCACATTGGCCAGCCATATGCTGCCTGGAATGTCCTTTCTGACCTTGTCCCTCCATATGGTTCCTGCCGGCAAATTGGTCGGTTTGGGCGTGTCCGGCATCACGTCGAAGAAGATCGCCTTTTTCGCTCGCCACAGCGCTTCCGCTTCCACCGTCGTCACCACCCTCGCGCCTTGCAGCGTCCGCGGCACCGGCGCCCGATAGTCGTCCATCCGGAAACCGCTGGGTTCGACGACATCGCCAGCCCATGTCGGCTCGGTCAGACCCAGAAGGCTCGCGGCGACCAGCAAGAAAATAGTCTCCCTTCCATTCATTGGGTAATCAGGTTGTCGTGTTCGTCGATCAGCGGCACGTTATAGCTCAGCAGGATCCTGGTGATCTCCGCCTGGTTTTCCCTGATCACCCGGTTGAGCGTCCGCTTCCATTCCTGGTCGGACGGACGTACGCCCATGGTGATGCGGTAAGACATGCGCGAGCCGGTTTTTTCCTTCACCAGTGGAACGATCGTCACATCAGCTCCGAGTTCCCTTGCATAGTAACCTGCCATCGGTCCCCACAGCACCGCCGCATCGATCTTGTGTGCCAGCATGTCCTTGATCATGACCTCTCCCATGGATGGGGTGACGCGCGTATCCACCGCAAGCGGATAGATCTTGGCGGTCCGCAGAAGCTTGTTGGCGGCCATGTTGGCGGTTGGCGGCGTGCTTTCAACCACGCCGATCGTCTTGCCCATGAGTCTGGGATCCTCGATCGTTTCCACACCTTCCATATCGTGGCTTTTTGGATGCACCAGCACATAGGCGGAGCGATAGTAGGCGTTGGTGTTCTGCACCAGCTCATCGCCTTGGGCATAGCCCATGATGATGTCGCATCGGTTGGCCCCCAACGTATTGCGCACGAAGCCGGTGATCGTGGGAAACCAGGTGTAGGAGACGGACTTGCGCCCGGTTTTCGCGGCAACCAGCTCGGCCAGCTTGTTTTCGAAGCCTTCGCCGCTCTTGTCGGTGAAGGGCATATTCGAGGGATCGGCGCAGACGCGCAGAATGTCGGGATCGACCAGTTCTCCCGCCGCGCCAAGGCCGGCGCTTTGCGCATGCGCGTTCGACGGCAGCAAGGCGAGTGTGCCGAGGATCGGCAGAACGACGCGCAGCTTCAATGCATCGCGGCCAATCATGTCATCCACCCATGCAGGATGCTTCGGCATCCTTCGCCGCCTGGGCCTTGTCTTCGTGCTTGGGCGGCCGTCCGCGGGGGGCCGCGCCATCCGCGCGCGCGCGCAGGTAGATGTAGAGGTCGTCCATGTAGCAATAGACATTCTTGTTGTCGCCAAAGGCAGGCATGACGTTTTCCTTGCCGCCGCCGACATTCTTGCGGCCTTCGGCGACGATCGAGAGGAATGTGGCGTAATCCATGGTTTTCAGGCTGTTGACCAAAGCCGGCGCATAGCTCGAACCTGTCGCGTCCTGTCCGTGGCAGACATGGCAATCGGAGTGATACCGGCGGTAGCCGCTGAACGTGTACCAATCGACGGTTCCGTTTTCGATCTTGTAGGTCGGATTTCCATCCGCATCCAAATACTTGCCGCCTTCTTCCTTTACCGCCTTGGCTTTTTCCATGCTGTCGTCGGCCTGGGCGACGCCTGAGCTTGCCAGAGGCAGCAGAGCCAGGACCAAAGCCGAAATTACAATGCGAACGGACATTCAAACGCTTCCTTCATTTGCCAATGGACACGGTTTTGCTGTCGCGACCGGCCTTGATCGGTGTTTTTGGGTGCGTAACCGAATCGAGAGCCCGGACATGGCTTCCGGATGATCCGGGCTCTCGTTCTTCAAGCCTTTGGTCTCACAAGACCCGAGGCGTGCTCAAGGTTCCCGGCGCATCAATCCGGGAGACCGAAGACGGTGAGCTGACCGCCCAGCGTCGTGTAGTCGGCAAGTGCCGCGTAGCCGCCGACGGCACCAAGACCAGCGGTGCCAACGACCGCGGCCTCGTCGCCTTGGGCACGGCCCTGATCGACGGCGCCATGCCAGGCAGCGGCGTTATCAGGCGAAAGCAGGCCGCCTGCCAGGCCGATACCTGCCCAGCCACCGACGCCGGACAGAACGGCGATGTACTGCTTGCCGCCCTGCTCGTAGGTCGTGATGTTGCCGATGATGCCGGACGGGGTCTTGAACTTGTAGAGTTCCTTGCCGTCCTTATCGACCGCCTTGATGTAGCCTTCGAGTGTACCGTAGAAGACGACGTCGCCATCTGTCGCCAACGCACCCGACCACACCGAGAACTGCTCGGGCTTCGACCAGACGATCTCACCCTTGGCCGCATCCCAGGCAATGAAGTTGCCCATGTTGCCGTCGCCGCCAGGTGCGGGATACATCGACACGGTGGCGCCAACATAAGGCTGACCGGCGGTGTAGCTCACCTTGTAAGGCTCATAGTCCATGCAGACATGGTTGGTCGGGACATAGAACAGCCCGGTCTTCGGCGAATAGGCCGCCGGCTGCTGGTCCTTCGTTCCAAGCGCCGCCGGGCAGATGCCCGTCGAGTTGGTGTCTTCGCCGTTCTGCTGGGTCGAATATTTCGCCACGACCTGCGGGCGACCATATTGTTCGCTCTTGGGGTCCATGACGACTTCCGTCGCCCAGTTCACGGCCGGATCGTATTTCTTGGCGACGAGAAGGTCGCCGGTGGCGCGATCCATGGTGTAGGCGAAACCATTGCGATCGAAATGGACCAGCACGTCGTGCTTGGCGCCGTTGACCTCCATGCCATCGACGAGGATCATCTCGTTGATGCCGTCATAGTCCCATTCGTCATGCGGGGTCATCTGGTAGAGCCATTTGGCAACACCCGTATCCGCATCGCGGGCCATGATCGTCATCGACCAACGATTGTCGCCGGGGCGTTGTACCGGGTTCCACGTCGAGGGATTGCCGGTGCCATAGTAGACCAGGTTCAGCTTGGGATCATAGGAATACCATCCCCATGTCGTGCCGCCGCCTGTCTTCCACTGCTCGCCTTCCCAGGTATTCGTGCCGGAATCCTTGCCCACCGGCTTGCCGAGATGCGTGGTCTTCTCGGGATCGAGCAGGGTGTCCGCGTCCGGACCTTCCGAATAGGCTTTCCAGGCGAGTTTGCCATCTTTCAGATTGTAGGCGGCCAGCCAGCCGCGAACGCCGAATTCGGCGCCGGATACGCCGATGAGCACCTTGTCCTTGACGACGACGGGGGCAGCCGTACCGGATTCGCCTTTGCCGCCATCGGTCTGGTCGCCGTTCTTGACCGACCAGACGACCTTGCCGGTCTTCGCGTCGAGGGCGACGACCGTGGTGTCGGCCTGATTGAGAATGATCTTGCCGTCACCATAGGCAACGCCGCGATTGACCGTATCGCAACACATGATCGGAATGACGTTGGGATCCTGCTTGGGTTCGTATTTCCAGAGGATCTTTCCGTCATTCTTGAGATCGAGCGCAAAGACATTGTTCGGGAAAGGCGTGTGAACATACATCACATCGCCGATGATAAGCGGTCCACCCTCGTGGCCTCGTAGCACGCCGGTGGAAAAGGTCCACTTGACCTGCAGGTTCTTCACATTGTCCGCAGTAATCTGGTTGAGTTTGGAATAGCGGGTGTTGGCGTAGTCACCCGTCTGCATTGCCCAGTTCTTCGAATCCGAAGCCAGCTTTGCAAGGTCCTCGTTAGCCGACGCCGTAAAGGCCGCGCCGAGCGACAGAAACGCCGCAGTGGTTAGAATATAGGTAGCTTTCGTAAGTACACGCATCCGAATTCCTCCCGAGGTTCATAGTGATGAATCATTTGCTGAGCCCACAAGGGCTTGCCCAAGCGATTCACGGGGGGGAAATATTTCCGGCAGCGTGTCACGACCTAAGCCAGATGTGCAGAGGGCACCGTTACTGCCCACCTCACCTTGGCCTACGAAAGACTGTCGCCGCTCCCTAATGACGGTGACGCCCTTGAAGCCGGAAACAGGGTGAGGCTATGTCATCGCAAAACGCTAGGCAAGCAAAAAAGCCTGGGTGTTTTTTGCACCGCAATATCGTAAATGCTGCGGCGCAATATAAGGAAATAAGTGGGGTAGTATTTGTTAGATGAAGTATTCCTGATTGAGAAATAACGGTGGGCCGGATAAAATTTGATTATTTTCTGAGTTTTACATTTCACCTAAGCGTGGATTTTATTTGGAGGTATTCACTTCGATGTCTCGGCATGGCCATGTACGTGCCCGTTGGGAAACGATAGTGAGCCAAGCATGAGATGATCGTTGGAGTTGGAGCTTGGAGCGGGCCATGGGGGCCCCATGCGGAACCACCGTCGACCAGCACCGCATTCCTCCTTTGGTCGTATACGGAAGCCATGGGCGCTTGACTGACTCTGCGGCACGTTGCCAACTGCCACGGTGATCCCGACTGGGCGCATCACGCCCAGGCCAACCGGAGGTTTTCCCGTGATCAGATATGTTGGATTTTCGACTTTGCCGCTGCTCCTTGCCGCGCCGCTGGCCTTCGCAAACCCGGCGGGCGCCGCGGGAGATTACCCGACAGCAACGATTGCCGATTACGTGCTCGGCTGCATGCAGACGAACGGCCAGACACGTCAGGCGCTGGAAAGCTGTTCCTGCTCGATCGACGTCATCGCCTCGATCCTTCCCTACGACCACTATGAGAGAGCCGAGACTTTCAAGAGCATGTCTTTGACCACAGGGGAAAACGCGGGGCTGTTTCGCGAGAGCGCACCGGCGAAGGCAGCCCGTACCGAATTGAAGCGCGCGCAGTCGGAAGCCGACGTGCGCTGCTTTTAGAACCTGCTCAAATCCGCAAGCCGGATGGAGTTCCATCCTTTGTCTGGACAGTACCTTCCCGAAACAAGCTCCACTTTCGGGGTCAAGCTGGCAAGCACCCGGCAGTCCGGCACAGGATATCGAGACTTCAGAGTCCCGCTGTCTCCAGCGGCCACTGATTGCGAAATGTCTTGCCATCCGTATCGATCGCTTCAACCTGGATTTCGCCGTTGCCGTGCACGGTGAAATCAAATCGGAAATTGGGGTCTTCCGAAATCGATATTCCACCTTCCATGGAGAGGATCGGCTGGCCGGCTTGGGAGATCGACAGTTTCTGGACAAAATGCGCCGGTATGAAATACTGGGTCAGCGGATCCCGCTGCAGCCCCGAATTGTTAGGGTGCCGGATCATCAACTGCAGTTCCTCGGTCTTGGTCATCGTCTCTTTGGGCGGGAACTGGCGCAGCTTCATCTGACCCATCGTCGCGTTGGCCTCGTCCTGGTTCTTGACCGCAGGGGCGGAGCATCCGCCTGACGCCTTGACGAAGGTCTGCGCCATATGGAGTTGGCCGCCCTGCGTCTCAGCGATGGCACGCAGATAGGAATAGTCGTTGACGCGCACGCGCGTCGACAGATGCGTCACGCCGGCATCCTTGCCGAGCTGGAACGTTGCCGCCACCGGTGCAGGGTTGGCATCGATGATCAAGGTAACGGATTTGATGCCGTCCGGGGCCTTGGCTGGATCGAGATAGATGTCGACGGGCACGATGGCGGCATCCTGCGCCCGCTTCGGCGCTTCGATCCTGACGACGCCGGTATCGACCAGAATTGCCCGATCGCCGAACACGTCGCCCTTCAAATCCTGCCAGATCCTATCCGAGGACGCGGTTGTTTGCTGTGCGCTGGCGGTTCCCGAGGAGCCGAGCAGCGTGCCGATGGCCAAGATGATCGCGACGAAAACGAATGCGAGCGGCAAAGCGAGCTGCCGGCTCGAGTAAGCGTGATTTTGCATTTCGATGCCTCCACCAATGCAAGAGAGGTGGTGCCCAGGCTGGCGTTGAGGATAAGCCTTTGGCGACGCCTTGGCAAATCGCCGTGCCTTACAGCTGCCTGGCGCATGTCGGTGTCGTCTATTCCCATTCGAGTTCGGCAAATGCGGCCGTTGCGTTGCGCTCGTTGTAGTCGTCGAACAGGTGCCAATTATCCCGTTCGCTTTCGCCAGCGGTTTTGACTGCTTCGCGCAGCGGCGTTCCGTCGGCGATCGCCTTGCGGATATCGCGCGCCAGAACCTCGAAATAGCGTCGCTCCCCCGCCAGCGCCTGTGGCCAGTCGGCCGTTACAGGACCATGACCTGGAACGACGCGCGCGGCGTCGATCGCGGTGAGCGCATCCATCTGGCGGAGCCATCCAAGCAGTGATCCGTCGAGCGTCGGCAAGGAGCCCATAAACACGAGATCGCCGGCAAAGAGCGTTCTGGTCGCGGGATCGAACACGGTCAGGTCGTTGTCGGTGTGCGCCGCCTTCCATGCCCGCAGTTCGATCATGCGCCCGCCGAGGTCGAGTTGCAGGCGATCGTCGACCAGCATGGTCGGCGACACGATCTCGATCCCCTCCATCAGCGCCTCGCCAAGCTGTTCGCGATAGTTGTGCAGATAGAACGCGCCACGCGCCTCAAGGGCACGCGGCAGATTGCGGTGACCGACGATGGTCGCGCCGATCTTCCGGAATGCCGCATTGCCGAAGATATGGTCGGGATGCATGTGGGTGTTGACCAGGAAGCGAACCGGCTTTGCTGTCAGCTTTCCGATCGCGGCGAGAAAGGCGTGCGCCTCGATCAGGCTGCCACCGCTGTCGATGACGGCAACCGCATCGGTGCCGATGACGGCGCCCAGATTGCAGATCGCACCGTCGTTGGCGGCGGTCATCAACTCATCCGCGCCCTGGAAGGCGAAGACGCCGTCGGCGATTTGTCTGACCGAGAACCGAGAACTGCCACCTGCGGCCAGAACGGCTCGTCCGAGGCAGCATGGCAGCAAGGCGGCGCTGGCGGCGGTGCAGGCGAAGCCACTCACAAGCCTGCGTCTTAGCCGATCAACCGACATGAAGGCCTCCGATATGCATTTCGCCTGCTGGCAATCAGGTGACGTCCGGAAATCTATGATGGAACGACCGCAGAAGGTCGCTCATCACCTGCGAATTGCGATGTTGCCGTGGCAGCCGTACGTCGAACACGCCGAGCACATGGGTTGGCCGCGGCGCGAGCACGATGATGCGGTCCGACAGCATCAGTGCCTCGCGTAGATTGTGCGTCACCATCAAGGCGGTCGTTGGCCGTGCCGACCACACGGTCAAAAGCAGATGCCGAAGCCGCTCGGCGGTCTGTTCGTCGAGCGAGACAAAGGGTTCGTCCAGGAAAAGCACCGCCGGCTCGGTGGCGAAAGCCCTGGCAAGTGCTGCCCTGCGCGCAAGGCCGAGCGACAGTTCGGCAGGATAGAGCGAGCGCATGCCGGCGAGGCCGAGCGTGTCGAACAGCCTGTCGAGATTTTTCGCTCTCAAGCTTTTCGGCAACGCCAGCCTGACATTCTGCTCCACCGTTCGCCACGGCAGCAGGGTCGGTTCCTGGAATACGGCGGCGATGCGGTTCGAACCTCCTTGCGGCAACTGGAAGGAGCCGGAAAAGTCTTTGTCCAAGCCAAGCAGGATACGCAGCGTCGTGGTTTTGCCGCAGCCCGACGGTCCCAGCAAGCAGGCGAATTCGCCTTGCCGGACCTCGAAGGAAAGGTCCTGAAGCGCCGTGATCGAGACGCCTCGCGCGGACCTGAAGGTCTTTTCGGCGATGTCGACCTTAAGCGGGACGACGGCGCCAACGGGTTGCATGTCGTTCAACGGGCTGCACCAGGAGAAGTTCAATGACAAGCATCACCGCCACGAAAGCCAGCGTGTAGGCAAGAATGGCGGCGACATCGAAGAGCTGGAAATAGAGATGGATCTGGAAGCCGACACCGTTCGAGCGGCCGAGCAACTCGACGACCAGGACGATCTTCCAGATGAGGGCGATGCCGGATCGCGATGCGGCGGCAAGATAGGGCTGCAATTGCGGCAGCAGGATATGGCGGATGCGTTCAAGGCGGCCGAAGCGATAGACGGTGGCCATTTCGGCGTAACTCGGATCAAGCGCCCTGGCGCCTTCGCGCATCGTCACCACGACATTCGGGATCTTGTTCACCGCCACCGCGCCGATCGCCGCCACCTCGTTGAGGCCGAACCAGATATAGCCGAGGACGATGACCACCAGCGCCGGGATGTTGAGGAACAGGATCACCCACGGGTTGAAAAAACGGTCGACGCGACGATGGCTGCCGAGCAAAACGCCGATGACGGATCCGATGATCATTGCGACGATATATGCCGCGGCGACCCGACCGAGGGTCACGCCGAGATGGTAAAAAAGGTCGCCGCTCGCAGCCTCCCTGAGAAGCACCTGCCAGACCTGCCCAGGTCCTGGAAAGGCACGGCTCGGCCAGACACTTGCCGCAAGGTTCCACAGCAGGCAGAGCCCGAGCAGGGAGACCGCTACGGTCAGCGCGGGCATGAGTGCCGTCGCCAGACTGCGTCGGCCGGACATGGTCGGCGGGGCATCACGCGTGCCGTCGGTTCCCAATGCGGTCATTTCTCGGGTTCCTGCCAGAACGTGCCGGGCGCCATTTCCGGCGCGCTGCCGACAAGCTTCGCGCCGCCGATCGCCGCAAGCACATGGTATAGCCTGCCGGCGTCGGCCGCTTCGTCGGCGATCGACCGGCTGGGAATGCCCTGGCGGTAGCGATCGCGCAGTTTTTCCAGTTCCTTGCCTTCCGCGTGAATGATCGGCGCCAGGCGCAGCCATTCATCATCGGATCTGGCCAGCAAGTCCTTGGCTTGCGCGGACGCCCTCACGAAACCCCTAACGGCATCCGGGTTCTGGTTTGCCCATTGGTCATGGAAGACGTAACCGAGGGCCGACACGGGTCCCAGAGCCCCGAGCGCCTTTGCCGCGTCGTTCACGCCGATCAGTCGACGGAAGCCATTGGCCTCGAGACGGGCGCAAAAATGCCAGAAATTCAGCACCGCATCGAGCTCGCCCTGTATCGCCTTTTCCGAAATCAGCGGCGGCGCGCCAAAGACGATGTCGCTGGCTGCCGACAGGTCGACGCCGAGATCGCGTCTGGTCAGCGCTTGTATAAGCAGCCAACTCTTGTCGAGCGGGCCGCCGGCGACGCCGATTTTCTTGTCCTTGAGATCGGCGACCGTCCGGATCGGCGAATCCTCTTTCACCATGATCGCGCCCACGGCGGTCGAATAGGGGGTCAATGTGAGGTCGCCGCCTTCGGAGCGCTGGCGCGAGACCCACAGCCAGTCGGAGACGATCATGTCGATCGCGCCAGCCAGCATCGCGACGTTGGTTGCATCCTCGCCGGCGAAGTCGATGATCTCCAGACCGATCCCGTTGGCGGCATCGAATTTGTGCTGCCTTAGCGTATCGAGTTCCCAACTCACGGTTCCAAACTTCAGCACACCGAGGCGAATCCTGGCTGCCGCAACGCCCGGCCTGGTAGCAAGAACAGCGGCTGTCCCGAGAACCGCCAGACGCAGCGTCATGCGCCGTGAAACCATCATGACACCTCCTCCCCAGGGTTCCGCGCTGCCAAATCAGATGGCTCGTTCCTTGTTCGGAAATGCGCATTTCCAGCGCATGACCTTGAGGGTTGGGTGTTCTTGAGACCATTTCGCGATTTCGCTGGGGGCAAGGATCATGCATTGGAACAGAGTGCCGCGGCTCTCGAAATAGAGATGCTCGTCTCGGCAATTGCTCGGATTGGCGCTGAGGCAAACCGTCAATATGAGATCGACCATGTCCATCCAGCACCTCTTGCGCGTTCCCAAACGCCCATCTCGGCGAGCTCAGCCCAACCAGGAGCGAGGACAAAATCACCGCTTGCCGGATTTCCCGAGGTGCCAATGGAGAAACCGGAATGGGGTCAAGCTACGCGCTCGCCCGATAGCCGTCAACAAAGACGAATGGACAGGTCTGTTGAGCACCCAGGCCTCTAAACCTTTGTACGATTGACTTTCACAACATGCCAATTAGCTTCTGAATCACGCGGCGCGGCTCCACGGGAGAAGCGGATATTCCACACCACCGCGTAAGGCGCATGCCGACGGATCAAAGGATCGGCATGCGCAAATCGTCCAGGGCACCCAGACGATCAATGAGGAAATGCCATGCGCGCAATCGCATTTTTCGCAGTCATGTCCGTTGTGCCCTTCATCGCGAGCCAATCCCAGGCACAGGATGCGGCGGCGGGTGAGAAGGTCTTCGCCAAATGCAAGGTCTGCCATGTCGCCGACCAGGACAAGAACAAGGTCGGCCCGTCGTTGAACGGCGTCATCGGCCGAACGGCCGGCACGCACCCGGGGTTCAGCTATTCTCAGGCGATGGTCGCGGCAGGCAAGTCCGGCGTCAAATGGGATGAACCCACGCTGAAGACTTACCTTCACGATCCCAAGGCCATGGTCAAAGGAACAAAGATGGCGTTTGTCGGCCTCAAGCAGGACGAAGACATCGCCAATGTCATTGCCTATCTGAAGCAATTCTCGAAATAGAGCGCAGCCGGCCGTTCGAATTTGCGTTCGGCCGGCGGACGCCTCGATCACGCATCGGCTTGCAGCCTCTGCATTGCCGAAGGCAGATCGAAAAGGCTGTCGCAAACAAGGTCGGCGCCAAGCTCTTCCACCGGAATGTGGCTGTAGCCGCCGCGCAACAGAATGACGGGCATGCCGGCGGCGCGTGCGGCGCCCAGGTCAGCGCCACTGTCTCCGACCAGCAGCGCGTCACCGGCGTCGACCCCAAGCTGTGCCAACGCCAGCAGCAGGGCATCGGGCGCCGGTTTCAGGAATGTCACCGCGTCTCCGCCAACGATTGCGCCGAAATATTCCGTCAATCCGAAATGAAGCAGGATTTCGCGGGTCGCCAACTGCGGTTTGTTGGTTACCACCCCCATGCTTACTCCGCCCAAATGAAAGTGGGTGAGAGCCTCCCTGACGCCAGGCATCAGCCTTGTCAGGCCGGTCAGATGCCGGCGGTAGATAGGCGCCATGACGCGGTTGGCCTCATCGAGAGCGTTACCGAGCAGTGGCGCTCCCGACGCCGCGAAGGCTCGCTCGATCAATTTCCTGACGCCGCCGCCGATCATGGCCGTGACCTGATCCAGGCGCAGCGGCGGCAGATCGCGGCTGGCCAGCAATTCGTTGACTGCGGCCGCTATGTCCGGCGCCGAGTCGACCAGCGTGCCGTCGAGGTCGAACAGGATCGCCTTCGGCGATCGAAGCGGCCTACCTGCGCCGACGTTCATGCGGCATCCTTCCACTTGATCGAGCAGCCGATCGAGGCGATCTGGTCCAGCGGCCCGTCGCCGGTTCGGGCAACCTGCTTCATCGCCTCGAACAGATCGCGTCTCAGCCCGGGCGCTCCGGCTTCTCGTCGCGAGGCGTCCAGCCGACCGCGATATTGCAGTCCCAACTCGCTGTTGAACCCGAAGAAATCGGGAGTGCACACGGCTGCGTAATCGCGCGCCACAGTTTGGTGCTGGTCGTGCAGGTAAGGGAAGCTGAAGCCGCTCGTCGTGGCGAATAGCTTCATTTGGTCGAAGGAATCCTCCGGGTAGGCATCGGCATCGTTTGAGTTGATCGCGACAAAGCCGATACCTTCGGCCTTGAGGTCGTTGGCATCGCGCACGATACGTGAAATCACCGCCTTCACATAAGGGCAGTGATTGCAGATGAAGGCCACGACCAGGCCGTTCGGGCCGGCCTGGCTGAAGATCGAATGCGACCTGCCGTCGACGTCAGGCAAAACGGCATCGATGGCGCGCCAGCCGAAATCGCAGACAGGGGGGACGGCCGCCATGCTTGCCTCCGATGGAATGGTTTACGCGGCTTTCCGGATCGCACCGTCGGCCGCCTGTCGGATGGTTCCAATGTTGGCGCGATAGGCCGCCTCGGTGCCCCCCTTGAACACGGCCGACCCGGCGACCAGCACATTGGCGCCGGCCGCGGCGACCAGCGGGGCGGTTTCGGCCGTGACGCCGCCATCGATTTCGATGTCAATCGGGCGGTGGCCAACCAGTGCCTTGATTCGCCTGATCTTCTCGATGACCGCGGAAATGAAGGCCTGGCCGCCAAAGCCTGGATTGACCGTCATCAGAAGCACCAGGTCGAGCCTGTCGAGCACATATTCGATGGCGCTCTCCGGCGTCGAAGGATTCAGCGATACGCCGGCCTTCTTGCCGAGATTTTTGATCGCCTGCAGGGAACGATCGAGATGCGGCCCGGCCTCGGCGTGCACCGTGATGATGTCGCAGCCGGCGTCGGCGAAGGCGGCCAGATAGGGGTCGGCCGGCGCGATCATCAGATGGCAGTCGAAGACTTTGTCCGTTCGGTCGCGGATCGCCTTGATCACCGGCGGACCGAAGGTGATGTTGGGTACGAAATGCCCGTCCATCACGTCGAGATGGATCCAGTCGGCACCCGCCCGCACGACAGCTTCGACCTCGTCGCCGAGCCGCGAGAAATCCGCGGAAAGCACGGAGGGTGCGATGATTGTCCTGGTGACCATGGTCGTCGTCTCCAATCCTGTCTGCGCTGTTGGTCTCTGCGCCAGCCGGCTTCATCCCGTCAGCGCATCTTCGTCTCCGGTTCGCCTTCGAGTTTCCCTTCCGCGAACACGCGGCTGCCGCGGATGTCGGATTCCTCGATGGTGACAAGATCGGCCTTGGTCAACACCCTGCTGCGCGATGCGAAAAGCCGGTTGGCCTGCCGCAGCCGTGCCCGATCGAGCCCATTGCGGACCGAACGCGCGTTGGAGAAATGCGGCAGCCTCATGCGGATCGGAAGATACTCTTCGAGCGCACGGGATGCCGCCTCGCTGAGGCGATAATTCTGCTCCGCGAGCATAATCTCGGCGATTGATTTCAGTTCGCTGACACCATAGTCGGGGAAATCGAGATGGTGGGCGATGCGCGAACGCATACCGGGATTGCTGTCGAAGAAGCGGTCCATCTTGTTCTTGTAGCCGGCAAGGATCACAACCAGATCGTCACGGTTGTTCTCCATGCACTGCAGCAGGATTTCGATCGATTCCTGGCCGTAGTCGCGTTCGTTCTCGGGCTTGTAGAGATAGTAGGCCTCGTCGATGAAAAGCACGCCGCCCATGGCACGCTTGATCACCTCGCGGGTCTTGGGCGCGGTGTGGCCCACATACTGGCCAACAAGATCGTCGCGCGTCACGGCGACCATGTGGCCTTCGCGGACATAGCCCAGACGATGCAGGATTTCGGCCATCCTCAGCGCCACGGTGGTCTTTCCGGTGCCGGGATTTCCCGTAAAGTTCATGTGCAGCGTCGGGGCGCCCGAGGTCAGCCCGAACTTGCGGCGAAGCCGGTCGACCAGGAGGAGAGCGGCGATCTCGCGGATGCGGGTCTTGACCGGCTTCAGGCCAACGAGTTCGCGGTCGAGCTTGTCCATCACCTCGTCGATGTTGGAGGCCTCGAACTCGGCCTGCAGATCAACCGTCGCGTCCTGTGCGGCAGCGTCCTTGGTCATCGCGTTCAGCATGGTTCAGCTAGCTCCGCTCGCCCTCGGGCCTGTCGGTCGCATAAGGCACGATCGAATAACCCTGGCTGCGGCCGTCGCGCTCCTGGCGCAGCAGCCGGAACCCGGGTTCGCTGGGCGGCCGGTTGACAATGAACGACATGCGCGGCGCTTCCCAGCCCTTGGTCGAATCGAAGGCGGTTACCCGCACATACATGTTCGGACAGGCTTTCCGGCAAGCATTGACCTCGAGCAGTATGCCCGCCGGATCTTTCAAATCGAACATCGGGTTGCCGTACATTTCCCAGTAGGTGTTTCGCGGATGCGGATCGTCCGTGTACTCGACGCTGACCGCCCAATGGTTCTTCAGCGCGTATTTGATCTGCGCCGAAATCTGCTCGTCGGTCAGGTCGGGCAGGAACGAGAACTGTCCCTGCGTGACCTTGTTTCCCGGATTGGTCATCATGACGACGGTTCCTTTCGTCTAGAAGCTGGGTGTTGCGGTTGGCACGAAGTCGGCCGTGTCGGTCGATTCGTAGTTGAAGGTGACGTCCTTCCAGGTCTCCAGGGCAGCCTTCAGCGGCGTGCACCATCTGGCCGCCTGTTCGAGGATCTTGGTCCCTTCGCGCAAATAATCGCGCCCCTCGTTGCGGGCCAGGATCATCGCTTCCAGGGCGACGCGATTGGCCGTCGCGCCTGCCTGGATGCCGTCCGGATGGCCGATTGTGCCGCCGCCGAACTGCAGGATGACGTCCTCGCCGAGATAGTGGATCAACTGATGCATCTGGCCGGCATGGATGCCGCCCGAGGCGACGGGCATCACCTTGTTGAGCGAGGCCCATTCCTGATCGAAGAACAGCCCGGTTTCGAGGTTCTGCGGCGTGCGCTCCTCACGCAGCGTGTCATAAAATCCCTTGATCATGAGCGGGTCGCCTTCCAGCTTGCCGACCACCGTGCCGGCATGGATGTGGTCGACGCCGGCCATGCGCATCCATTTGCAGATGACGCGGAAATTCATGCCGTGGTTCTTCTGGCGCGAATAGGTCGAGTTGCCGGCACGGTGCAGGTGCAGGATCATGTCGTTGCGGCGTGCCCACTTGGCCATCGACTGGATCGCCGTGTAGCCGATGACGAGGTCGATCATGACGATGCAGGAGCCAAGCTGCTTGGCGAATTCGGCGCGCTCGTACATCTCCTCCATCGTGCCGGCGGTGACGTTGAGATAATGGCCTTTGACCTCGCCGGTGGCAGCCGACGCCTTGTTCACGGCCTCCATGCAGTAGAGGAAGCGGTCGCGCCAGTGCATGAAGGGCTGCGAGTTGATGTTCTCGTCGTCCTTGACGAAATCGAGGCCGCCCTTCAGCGCTTCGTAAACGACGCGGCCGTAATTGCGGCCCGACAGGCCGAGCTTCGGCTTCGTCGTAGCGCCGAGCAGCGGCCGGCCGAACTTGTCGAGCCGCTCACGCTCCACCACGATGCCTGTCGCCGGCCCCTGGAAGGTTTTGAGGTACGCGACCGGGATACGCATGTCTTCCAGCCGCAGCGCCTTGACTGCCTTGAAGCCGAACACATTGCCGATGATCGATGCGGTCAAATTGGCGATCGAGCCCGGCTCGAACAGGTCGAGGTCGTAGGCGATGTAGGCGAAGTACTGTTGTTCGGTCTTGGTTCCGGGACCGGTGTTCGGCACCGGCTCGGATCTGAACGCCTTGGCGCGGTAGAGCTCGCAGGCGGTCAGCCGGTCGGTCCACACCACGGTCCACGTCGCAGTGGAGGATTCGCCGGCGATGGCGGCCGCCGCCTCCTCGTGGTCGACGCCCGGCTGCGGCGTGATCCGGAACATGGCGATCAGATCGGTCTCCTTGGGCCTGTAGTCAGGCTCCCAATAGCCCATCTTCTTGTAGGGGATGACCCCTGACTTATAGCGTTCCTTGCCTTCCTTGAGCGTCCCCGCTGGCAGTATGTCGATCTTGTTCATGACAGGTCTCCTGTTTGTTGCTCAGGCGGCTTTCGCGGTTGCGATATGGGGGTCGAGTTTTCCCGCGGCGTAACGTTTCGCCATCTCGTCCATGGCGATGACCTTGATCTTCGAGGCGTTGGAGGCCGTACCGAAACGCTCGAAGCGGTCCCGGCAGAGATCGCGCAAGGCATCCATGGCGGGTTTCAGGAATTTGCGGGGATCGAACTCGCGCGGGTCTTCCGTCGCGACGCGGCGGAACTGTCCGGCCATGGCCATGCGGCAATCGGTGTCGATGTTGACCTTGCGCACGCCGAAGCGGATGCCGCGCTCGATCTCCTCGACCGGAACGCCAAAGGTCTGGGGCATCTCGCCGCCGTATCTGTTGATGATGTCCTGCAGCTCCTGCGGCACAGAGGAAGAGCCGTGCATGACCAGATGCGTGTTGGGCAGCTTCTCGTGGATCGCCTCGATCACCTGCATGGCCAGGATGTCGCCGTCCGGCTTGCGGGTGAATTTGTAGGCGCCGTGCGAGGTGCCGCAGGCAATCGCCAGCGCGTCGACCTGGGTTGCAGTCACAAAATCGACCGCCTGATCTGGATCGGTCAAGAGTTGGTCGTGAGAGAGCGCGCCCTCGGCGCCGTGGCCATCCTCCGCCTCGCTTTGGCCGGTTTCCAGCGAGCCGAGCACGCCCAGTTCGCCTTCGACGGAAGCGCCGACCCAATGCGCCATGCGTGCGACGCGTTCGGTTATGGCGACGTTGTAGTCGTAGCTTGCCGGCGTCTTGGCGTCCGCCATCAAGGATCCGTCCATCATCACCGAGGTGAAGCCGTGGCGGATCGCGGAAAGGCAGGTGGCCTCGCTGTTGCCGTGGTCTTGATGGATGCATAGCGGGATGGCCGGGTGGATTTCGGTCAGCGCCTCCATCATCTTGGCCAGCATGATGTCGTTGGCATAGGACCGGGCGCCACGTGAAGCCTGGATGATGACTGGCGCGTCGCAGGCCTTGGCCGCCTCCATGATGGCGAGGCCCTGTTCCATGTTGTTGATGTTGAATGCCGGAACGCCGTAGCCGTGCTCGGCGGCATGGTCGAGAAGCTGGCGAAGGGTGATGCGAGCCATTGTGAATCCTCCTAGATGATGAGCTTCAGCGCCGCTGCAGCAACCGCTTCGGACGTTATGTTGAAATGCCGGTAGAGGTCGGGGGCAGGGGCGCTGGCGCCGAAGCCGGTCATGCCGACGAAAGCGCCGGTCTCGCCGATCCAGCGGTCCCAGCCCAGCCGGGCTGCCGCTTCGACCGCGACGCGCGGCGCCGAGCCGAGAACGGCCTTGCGGGTGGCGCTTTCCTGCTCCTCGAAAAGCTCCCAGCACGGCATCGACACGACGGCGACGGCGACGCCATGCTCGGTCTCCAGCCTTTCGGCGGCAGCAACCGCGATCTCGACCTCCGAGCCGGTGGCGATCAGGGTGACGGCGCGGTGCTTTGTCGGCTCGCGCAGGATGTAAGCGCCTTGGCAGGAGCGGTTCTCGTCGCTGTGCGACCGACGCAGCATCGGCAAGTTCTGGCGCGACAGCACCAGGACGCTCGGCCGATCCTTGCTCTTTAGCGCGAGTTCCCAGCACTCCGCCGTTTCGATGACATCCGCCGGGCGGAAGACGTTGAGATTAGGCGTGGCACGCAGCATCGCAAGGTGCTCGACCGGCTGGTGCGTCGGGCCGTCCTCGCCGAGGCCGATGGAATCGTGTGTCATCACATAGATGACGCGCTGGCCCATGAGCGCCGAGAGCCGCATCGCGCCGCGCGCATAATCGGCGAAGCACAGGAACGTACCGCCATAGGGCACGAAACCGCCATGCAGCGCGATGCCGTTCATGGCGGCAGCCATGCCGTGCTCACGAATGCCGTAGTGAATGTAGCGGCCCGCATAATCACCCGGCGCAATGCGGTTCATGCCCTTGGTGATCGTCAGATTTGAATGCGTCAGATCGGCCGAGCCGCCGACGGTCAATTCCGTTACGCCGTTGATGGCCTCCAGCGCCATTTCGGAGGCTTTTCGCGTCGCCACCTTGGTTGCCTTCTCGACATGTTCGCGACGAAAGGCGTCGAGCGCTTTGAAGACGGTGTCGGGCAGTTCGGCGGCGACGGCGCTCTCAAAAGCCTCGCGCCGCGGCGAGGCGGCAAGCCGCTGCTCCCAGGCGCGCCGCATCGCTTCGCCGCGACCGGCAATCTCGCGCCAGGCGAAAAGGATATCATCCGGCACATCGAACGGCGCGTGGGCCCAGCCGATGTTTTCGCGTGTCGCGGCGATCTCTGCTTCACCCAGCGGTGCGCCGTGCGTCTTCTCCGAACCGCCGAGATTGGGGGCACCCATGCCGATCACTGTGCGGCAGGCAATCAGCGATGGCCGATCCGACCGCCGCGCCGACTCGATTGTCGCGGCGACTGCCTCCATGTCGTGGCCGGCGACGCTTTGGACATCCCAGCCGGCGGCCTTGAAGCGCGCCGGCTGGTCCATCGACGTGGAGAGGGAGGTCGGCCCGTCAATGGAAATCGCATTGTCGTCCCAGAAGACGATCAGGCGGGAAAGCTTCAGGTGACCAGCGAGGTCTATCGCCTCGTGACTGATGCCCTCCTGAAGGCAGCCGTCGCCCGCAATCACATAGGTATGATGATCGACCAGATCGGTACCGTAGCGGGCGGCAAGCATACGTTCCGCCAGCGCCATGCCGACCGCCGTGGAAATGCCCTGTCCCAGCGGTCCGGTGGTGGTCTCCACGCCAAGCGCATGGCCGTATTCCGGATGTCCGGCGGTGCGGCTGCCCAACTGCCGAAATCGCTGCAATTCCTCGATCTGCATGTCTTCATAGCCGAGCAGATGATGCAGCGCGTATTGCAGCATCGAGCCGTGGCCGGCTGAAAGCACGAAACGGTCACGGTCGGGCCAGCCCGGCCTCGACGGATCGATGTTGATGAAGCGGTTGAACAGCACCGTTGCGACATCGGCCATGCCCATCGGCATGCCAGGGTGACCCGAATTCGCCTTTTGGACACTGTCCATCGCCAGCGCGCGAATGGCGTTCGCCATGTCGCGCTCCGAGACGGGAGCGGTTGTGGTGACGGGCTTCAGTGCTGTTTGGCTGGTCATTGCATCCTCCTCACGACACACGGCTCTTGCGTTCAATCAATTGCAGGATGAGCGGCGTCAGGATCAGCTGCATGGCAAGATCGAGCTTGTTGCCTGGCACCACGATGGAATTTGGCCGCGACATGAACGAGTCGTGGATCATCGACAGCAGATACGGAAAATCGATGCCGCGCGGATTGGCGAAGCGGATAACCAGCATCGATTCGTCCGGCGTCGGGATCCAGCGCGCGATGAACGGGTTGGACGTGTCGACGATCGGCACGCGCTGGAAGTTGATGGCGGTCTGCGAGAATTGCGGGACGATGTAGCGGACATAGTCGGGCATCCGGCGCAGGATCACGTCCATCACCGCCTCGGTGGAATAGCCGCGTGTCGAACGGTCGCGATGGATCTTCTGGATCCATTCGAGATTGATGACCGGCACGACGCCGATCTTGAGATCCGCATGCTTGGCCAAATTGATCGTGTCGGTGACGACACAGCCGTGCAGCCCCTCGTAGAAGAGCAGGTCGCTGGGAGCGAATTCGCGCCATTCGGTAAAGGTTCCCGGTGGCGTGCCGTGCTGCTTTTCCTCTTCCTCATCATGAATGTAGGTGCGGGTCTTGCCGGTTCCGCGGCGGCCATATTCCGTGAACACCTCTTCGAGAATTCCGAGTTCGTTGGCCGCGGCATTGAAATGGGTGAAGTTCGGGTTGCCGGCCTTTTCCTCCTCGGCCACCTTTGCCTTCATCGCCGCGCGGTCGTAGCGGTGGAATGCGTCGCCTTCGATGAAAGCGGCCTCGATGTTCTCGCGCCGGAAAATCAGCTCGAAGATGCGCTTGACCGAGGTCGTGCCGGCGCCCGACGACCCGGTGATGGTGATGATGGGGTGCTTGGCTGACATGGTGCTGCTCAGGCTCTGAACAGGCCGCGGCGGCTGAACAGCGGCGCACGCTCACCGATGTTGCTCGGCTCTGTGTGGTAGCGGGTGATGCGCGCGACTTCCCGCGCCGACCCGAAGATCATCGGCACGCGCTGATGCAGGCTCTCGGGTTCGATTTCCAGGATGCGGTTGATCGCATCGGTGGCGGCACCGCCAGCCTGTTCTATGAGATAGGCGATCGGGTTGGCCTCGTAGACGAGGCGCAGCCGTCCCTGACCATAGCCCTTGCGCCGATCGCCGGGGTAGAGAAAAACGCCGCCGCGCATCAATATGCGGTAACAGTCGGCAACCAGAGAGGCGATCCAGCGCATGTTGAAATCCTTCTCGCGCGGTCCTTCGGTGCCCTCCAGGCAGTCGTCTACATAGAGCCGCACGGCCTCGTCCCAGTGCCGGTAGTTGGCGGCGTTGATGGCGAACTCCTGAGTGCGTTGCGGAATGATCCGGCTTTCATAGGCCTGGACGAAGGTTCCGAGCCTTGTCGAGAAGACGAAGACATGCGTGCCGCTGCCGAGCGACAGGACGAGTGCCAGCTGCGGCCCATAGATGAAGAAACCGGCGCCTAGCTGGTTCACGCCCGCCTGCAGGAAAGAGGCGGCCGGATCAGCGTCCGGCGCGCCAGTTGCGGTCAGGAGCGAGAAGATCGTTCCGATCGACACGTTGGTGTCGATGTTGGAAGAGCCGTCGAGCGGGTCGATCGCGATGGCGAGTGGCGCTTGCCTGTCGAGCAGGACTGGCTGCTCCAGCTCCTCGGAGGCGTAAAGCGCGACCGGTGCACGGCGCATGGCGTCGAGGAAGATGTCGTCGGAGAAGACGTCGAGATCCTTCTGGACGTCGCCATCGGCATTGGCGCCACGGGTTTCGGCAAAGGCGGCGCCGAGCACCCCTTGGTTGATGGTGTTGCGGACCTTGATGGCGGCCTGTGTCAACTGACGGACGGTCGTCACAACTGCCGAGCGAAATTCGTCAGGCTGGCCGAGATAGGAGTTCAGAAAAGCGTCGAGCGTTGCCGCTGGCATCGTAACCTCCCGGTCGGGCCGCATCTCCTCGGAGCGGCTGGACTGGAGGAATGGAAACAAACGTCGCCAGATAAGTAAAATTCAATAACTTTACTTAATCAGTAAAAATAATTTAGTATGCGGCATGAGAAACCTCACCCTTAAGCATTTCAAGACCGTCCAGGCAATCATCAAGTGCGGCAAAATTGTCAGCGCAGCCAAGATGTTAGGTCTGTCTCCTCCAGCGCTGACAATCCAGCTGCGGCAAGTGGAGGAAGAATTCCAGCTGGCTCTGTTCGACCGAACGTCGGACGGCATGCGTCCCACTGCCGCAGGTCGGGCTTTCGTCGAGACAGCGCAGGTTATCGAGGAGCATCTCGGTTTGCTCGAAGACAAGATGGATGCCATCAAGGGCGTACGCACCGGCAGCTTGAGGCTCGGCGTTGTTTCCACCGCCAAATATTTCGCGCCGCGGCTGATGGCTGCGTTCATGAAGGACCATCCCGACATCGACATGCGGCTTGCCATCGGCAACCGTGCCCAGACGATCGACAACCTCAGGAATCACGACATCGATATCGCGCTGATGGGGCGCCCGGCGAAGGAGGTTCCGGTGCGTGCTTCGGTCTTCGGCGATCACCCGCTGGTCATCATCGCGCCGCCCGACCATCCGTTGGTCGCGGCGCGCGATATCTCCAAGGAGCGCATCGCCGAGGAGCATTTCCTTATTCGCGAGCCCGGCTCCGGAACCCGCATCTCGTTGGAAATATTCCTGAGCGACGTACCTGGGCGCATCGACGACCTCGGTGTCGAGATGGCCTCGAACGAAACGATCAAGCAGGCGGTGATGGCTGGTCTCGGCATCGCCTTCATCTCTGCCCACACCATCGCTGCGGAAACCGAAGCAGGCCGGCTTGTCATCCTCGACGTTGTCGGCATGCCGATCCGCCGGCAATGGTTTTCGGTGATGCGAACCGATCACGCGATCTCGCCGGCCATGGCCACGTTCAACGATTTCCTGATGCGCAAGGGCGCGATGTATCTGCCCCTTTTCGGAAAGCTGTATCCAGACAAGGCGGGATGACATTGCACGAACGCAACGGATGAAAGCCCGGTGGAGAACGCTCGCGATCGTTGGTGTTATATAAGCAATATGTTATGTTGCAGTGCGAAAGAGCGGGGGCCACGTCCTTTCACACCCGTAAGCGATCCGTATGTGCAACCCCTGCAGACTGTTCGGAAACCTCCCGGGTAGCGTTCGGGAATTCGAAGGGGAAAAGGGGCAATGCTCTACACACTCGTTATGATGGTCTGCCTGACGGATGTACCGCGGACCTGCGAACAACGCGAACAAATGGTGGACGGTATGGCGATGAACCCCGGGACCGCCTTCATGCAGGCGCAGCCGCTGGTGGCTCGGTGGATCGAGACGCATCCCGGTTATTTCGTGCAGCGCTGGCGTGTGCTGCCTGGCAGGGGGTCATGAGGCAGGCGGCCAAGGTCTATTTCTTCACGACGAGCGTTTCCGAGACGGTCTTCGACAACTGGTAAAGCCGCTGCTCGATTATCGTAGGCACATCGCAGACATAAGTCAGCGACTGGACCCGTTCGGTGAAAATTCGCGTCGCGAAATTCAGTTGGTCGGTTCGCCGTTCGACTTCGTCCGGATCCGCATCGGCCTTGGCGCGCAGCGCGTCGACTTCGGATGCTTCCTTGCGCAACTGTGCCGCCATTTCGAGCTGTTTGTGCGCGTAGCGGGAGATGCCGGAGATCACGTGCGAACGCTCGGCGTCCATTTGGTCGAACATTCCCTGCACCAGCATCGTCATTTTTGGCGCAACCTGCTCGGGCGGCAGGGAAGTCGCGAAATCCTTGATCTCTTTTTGGGCTTCGGCAATCGGCGTCCGCCGGGCCGCCACCGCCTCGACAAGCGCCGACACACCGTGATCCTTCGCCCAATCTTTCGCGGTCGCAGGAAGCTCCGGCCCATTCCAGATCTGGCCAAGCGAGAGCTGTGGCACCTTACGCTGCATGCAGGGCCAGTCGGGATCGGTGTTTGCCGCGCCGGCGCTCCCCATCGAGGCAAGCGTGGCGACCAGAACCAGAGTGTGAGCAAGCCTCATTCGCGCCATCAGGCGTTTCCTCCCATGTCCTGTTTGCGGATCACCAAACCGCGCGAAGGGTCGTATGCGATGATGGCGCCGCCCAGAAACAGCAGCGTGCAGCCGGCGACGACGCCCAGCGACAGCCATTCGATCTGCCCGTAGAAGGCAAAGCGGATCAGTTCGACGGCATAGGTGAACGGGTTGCAGAGGCAGATCTTGTAGAGCAGCGGGCTCGCCTCCTGGATGCGCCACAAGGGATACAGCGCCGGAGACGCGAAATAGCCGGGAAAGATGACGAAGTTCATGATGCCGGCGAAGTTTTCGAGCTGCTTGATCAGCGAAGACAAGAGCATGCCGAGCGCGCAAAGCATCATGCCCGACAGGAACAGTGCCGGCAGCACGTAGAGGTAGCCGAGTGGCGGCGCCTTGACGCCCCACAACCAGGCAACGATCAGGAACGCGTAGACCTGCACGATCGATACGGCCACACCAGCGAGCATCTTCGACACCAGCAGGAACCAGCGCGGAAACGGGCTGACCAGCAGGATGCGCATGTTGCCCATCTCGCGGTCGTAGACCATCGACAGCGAAGACTGCATGCCGGAAAACAGCAGGATCATGCCGCAAAGGCCCGGTGTGATATAGACCTCGTAGAGCACATAGGTCTTGTAGGGCGGGATGATCGACACGCCGAGCACCTGGCGAAAGCCGGCGGCGAAGATGAACAGCCAGACGAGCGGCCGGACCAGCGAGGAAATGAAGCGTTCGCGCTGGTGCAGGAAGCGCAGGCACTCGCGCAGGACGACACCTTTCAGGCAAATGAGATAGTGGCGCAGGCCGAATGGCTCAGACCGCACCGGCATGATGCCGGCGAGCTTTCCGGGCATCGCTGGAGCGCTCATGGTGACGTCTCCACCATGCACGCCGCATCGACGCGGCTGAGCTTCGAAAAGGTTTCACGAAGCGAATTTCCGCCGTTCGCACGGATCACATCCGACACCTTGCCGCTCGCGACCAGGTCACCTCGCCGCAGTATGACGACATGGTCGGCGTCTTCGACTTCGTCGATCAGATGCGTGGCCCAGAGCACGCCGATGCCCTCTGCCTGGACGAGCTTGCGGATGGTGGCGAGGATGCCCGCGCGGGACTCGATGTCGAGGCCGACGGTCGCCTCGTCAAGCAGGAGCAGGGAAGGTCGGTGAAGCAGCGCCCTGGCGATTTCGATGCGTCGCATCTGACCGCCGGAGAGGCTGCGTGCCTTGTCGTGCTGGCGGCCCTGCATGTCGACCGTTTCAAGCAGCGCGGCAATGCGCTGGCGAGCTTCGCGTCCGCCAATGCCATGCAGCGAGGCGTGGTAGGAGAGATTCTGGTAGACGCTGAGGTCGAGGTCGAGCGTGCGTGCCTGGAACACGATGCCGACCCGTCTGAGTGCTTCGCCGGACGCGCGGCGAATGTCATGGCCGAAGATGCGGATCGATCCGTGACGCGTGTCGTAGAGGTGGCTTATCAGTGAGAACAGCGTTGTCTTGCCGGCCCCGTTGAGGCCGAGCAGAACGGTGAAAGTCGCCGGCGCGATCGAGAAGGAGACGTCGTTGAGCGCCCGCTTCTGGCCATAGGAATGGCTGGCGGCGCCGACATCGAGCGCCGCCACCTCTTCTCCCGGACCGTTTGTCCTCATATGCTGCATGCCGGGTCGCTCCTTCAGGACGCGTTGGCTATCTGGCGCCCTGGTCGCCTTTGTCTCACTTGATCGTAATCTTGCCCTTCAGTCCCTTGTCGGCAAGGTCGGGAACCGACCAGGTATATTCGCCCGGGCGAACGGTATGGAACTGCACCTGGATCGTTCCCGCATCGTCGAATTCCAGCCAGGCTGGTCCGCCGTCCATATGCACTTCCAAATCGTTGATGACGATCTGGTCCATCCAGACATTGCGGAAGAGGTCGGTCACGAACTTGTATTCGAAACCGCCTTTGGAGGTGATCTTCCAGCGATACCCCTGGCCGGCGATCAGCTCGAAGTCCTTCTGATTGACGGCATAGGTGGAATCGGCCGAACCGATAATCAATTCCGGCAGGTTCTTGCTGGCACGCGACGGTTTTGGTGTTGCGTCGTCGGCGCTTGCTCCGATCGGAGCAAGGACAAATCCGGCGAGCGCGGCGAAGAAAAACCTGCGGCAAAGTTTCATGTCTTGAGCCTCCCGATGATCAATGTCTGCTATTTGGGCGAAATGACCACACCCCAGGGCTGCTGGCCCACGGTGAGCGATTGGACCGGCTCGTCGGTGGCCGTGTCGATGAAGGTGATATCGTTGGAATTGCCATTAGTGGTGATTAGCGTTTTCTGGTCGGGCGTGAAGGCCAGATGCCAGACGCGCTGGCCGACGAGGATGTATTTCTCCACCTCGTAGGTATCGGTATTGATCACCGCGACATGGTTCGCCGGGCCGAGCGCGACATAGGCTTTCTTGCCATCGGCACTGATGGCGATGCCTACCGGCTGGATGGTTTCGGCCCGCAGTCCCTGAATCGCGAACTGGATCTTCTTCACCACTTCGCGTTTGGCGTTGTCGATGACGCTGACGGTGCCGCCAACCTCGGCGCTGACCCAGACCTGCGTGCCGTCGGGCTTGAAGTCGGCGAAGCGCGGGCGCGTGTCGACCAGCACGTTGTCGGTCACCTCATGCGTGCCGGTGTCGATGAAATGCGCCATGCTGGTGGTTTCCGAGGTGTTGACCATGGTCTTGCCATCGGGGCTGACACCCATGCCTTCCGGTTCCACGCCGACCGGAATCTCGGCCAGGACTTGCTTGCTTTCGACGTCGATGGCGGTGACGAGATTATCGTCCTCATTGGCGACATAAAGCGTCTTGCCGTCCGGCGAGAGCACGAACAATTCGGGATCGGGGCCGGATGGCAGCGTACCGACGATTTCAAGCGTCGCGGTATCGATGATCTGGACCGTATCGTCATCGCTGGCGCATAGGTAGACGAATTTGCCGTCATGCGAGATGGTGATGCCGCGAGGTCTCTGGCCGACTTCAACTGTCTTCACCACCTGCATCGTCGCCGTGTCGACGACGGTCATCGTGTTGTCCTTCTCGTTGGAAACGTAGGCCGTATAGGCCGATGCCGGACTGGCCGTCAGGCCGGCCGCGAGAATGGCGAATGCGCAAGCTCGTTTCTGCACGCAAATTCCTCCCGATTGACTCTACTTGAGAGCGCATTTCGTTTCCGGCTGATCGACACCGAGCGTGTCGAGTTCGGAGACCTGGTGAAGATAGCCCTCTTGTGGCGATGTCGAGACGACGGACTTGGTGTCGCCAAGCAGGATCGGCTGGCGAAGCTGGAGGTTCCATTTGCGGAAGGTCAGCTTCTGCCCCTTGAAAGCAGCAACCGAAAAATCGTCAGAGCGCATGTAGTCGCTGATCTTTTTCGCATCGTCGCCCTTGGTGCGCGTGGTGGCCTCGCCGACGGCACGCACCGCCGTCCAGGCCGACATGTCCTTGGAGAGCATCCGCCGGCTCGTCGTCTTCAGGAAGCGGCTCTGCATCTGGATGCCGCCCCATTGTTCGCTGGCGGGATGCCACGACGATGCAACCAGACCGGCCGTGCCGGCGACCAGCCGCGGCGTCCAGGTGCGATAGGGCACGTAGGTCCCGAAAACCTCGCTTTCGTCGGCGACAAGCACCACGTCATGCTCCGGGAGATCTTGCGTGAACACGGAAATCTGCTGCTGTATCTGCGTGGCGCCGGTGTCGGTGCGCCTGGCTGTGCCGGTATCCTTGAATTCCTTCTCGGCGACGATCTGGCCGCCGAAGCGGGTTGCCGCGCGGCGCAACGCATCGGCGTAGAGATGATCCTGCTTATGCGATCCATAGAGCAGCACCCAATTCGGCCACTTCTTTACCATGAGATACTGCGCCAGCGCATCGGCCAGCATGCTGCGCGTCGGCGCGATATGGAAAACGTTGATGCGGCAGTCCTCCTCGCGAAGGCTGTCGTCGGTCGCGCCGACGTTGAAGATCAGCACGCCTTTTTCGCGGGCGATGTCGGCGATCGACAGCAATTGTTTGGCTGAAAGATCGGCGACCACATAGCGGTCGCCTTTGGCGATCATGTCCTCGAACGCCCGAACCGCGTCGCCTTCGGGTTTGATCTCGGTCACGTCGAGGCTGAATTTCTGGTTGGTGAACTTTCCCGTCGTATTGTTGTCGCCGATCGCCACCTCGGCGCCGGCGACACCTTCGTCGCGCGGCGGCAGGTCGAGCATGGAAAGCGTCAATTGCGGCGCGTAGGCGCGCAAATAGCCTATCTTGATTTCAGTTGTCTTTTTTTCCGGCTTCGCCACCGTTTCCTGGCCTGCCGCATCGGAAACGTTGACGGTCAGGGAAAAAAAGCACAAAAAGGCAGCGAGAGTGCCTGGCACCGCGCTCGTCATCGATAGTAATTACCCATTCTTGCGCAAAGGTTCGACTGTTGCCGGACCCGCGCCAAGTCAAGGTGCCCATGATCAGCTTAGCGGACCCGCAAAATTTATCAAACCCCATCGGGAAACTTTTCGCGTCTGCCGGAACGGTGCGGAAGGTCTCTGACTTTATCCTCCAAATCAACGGCTACGCTCATGCCGCCGTCCCGTCGCGGCCGGCAGCTGCCGCCAGCGTCGATTTGCGTGGCAACACCGAGGAGACGTGGCGCAGCGACGTCGACTGCCTTTATAAAAACGTCTTGTCCTCCAAGCTGGAGAAACTGTTCAAATGACCAGAATGCTGGCAAGCGTCACCGGCATCGAAGAGGCGGAGATCGCTCTTTCTGGAGGTGTCGATATCGTCGACCTGAAGGACCCGAAGGCGGGAGCCCTGGGCGCGGTGTCCACGGAAACCATGCGCCGAACGATTTCGTTCATCGCTGGTCGGGCTCCGGTCAGCGCCGTCTGCGGCGACCTGCCGATGGAACCTGAAACGATCCGCATCAAGGCCGAAGAGATCGCGGCGACCGGCGTCGACTATGTGAAGATCGGATTTTTCCCTTCGGCAAATATCTCTGCCTGCGCGGAAGCGCTCGAACCGCTCGCCGCACGAACGAAGCTGATTGCCGTGCTGTTTGCCGATCTGGCGCCGGAGTTCGAGCTTCTGCCGATGTTCGCCAGGCATCGCTTCCATGGCGTGATGGTCGATACCGCGCAAAAGGGGAAGGGCCGGCTGCTCGATCATCTGCCGCCGGAGCATATTCCGGGATTCGTCGATCGCACGAAATCGCTCGGTCTGATGGTCGGCCTGAGTGGATCGCTGGAAGCTCCGGATGTTCCGCGCCTCTTGCCTTTCGCTCCCGATTTTCTCGGCTTTCGGGGGGCGCTGTGTGGCCATTCCGGTCGCACGAGTTCGATCAGCGCCGAGGCGGTCTCGCAGATTCGAGAGTTGATCCCGGCGGAATCCGGGACCGGCGGTCAATCGAGTATCGACTATCGCCTGTTGGCGGCGAGAGGCTATTCGCCGGACACCGACCCGACACTGGGCACGGACAGGATTTTTGTGCGGGATTTTGTTCTGCCGGTCCAGATCGGTGCCTACAGCTTCGAGCATGGCCATACTCAAAAAGTGCGCTTTGATGTGACCGCCGACGTGCTGCAAATCACCGACCATCCCGAGGACATGCGCCATGTATTCTCTTATGACATCATCATGGACGGCATTCGCACCATCGTCGCGCGAGGCCATATCCAGCTCAGCGAGGCTTTGGCCGAGCAGGTGGCAGCGCACGTCCTGGAGAACCAGCGGGTCGTGCGCGTTACGGTAAGGGTGGAAAAGCTCGAGCTCGGTCCTGGCGGTGTCGGCGTCGAGATCGAACGCAAGCGCCAATCGGCGGGACGCGGCGCTGCCTCCGGCACCGCTGGCCGAGAAGACCGAAGCGTTGTCTTCCGGCCGCGCCAGGAACGCCCCGAAATGCTCCGACGGGCCATCGTCAAGCTTGGCGGCAGCACGGCCCACGCGGCGGAGATGAAGAGCTGGATCGCAGCGCTGGCGGGTTCCCGGCTGCCGATCGTCATCGTGCCCGGCGGCGGGCTCTTTGCCGATCATGTGCGTGAGACGCAGACACGCATGGATTTTTCCGACACCGCCGCACATGCCATGGCGATCCTGGCCATGGAACAGTTCGGCCATGTCATCCTCGACCGGGACGAAAGGCTGACGCCGGCACGGTCGCTGGATGAGATCGGGCGAGCGTTGGAGGCGGGGAAGGTTCCGGTGTGGCTGCCGTCGTCACTGGCACTGCCGGCGCTGGATGTTCCGGCCTCCTGGGACATTACCTCCGATTCTCTGGCCGCCTGGCTTGCCGGTAAGCTTGGCGCAAACGCGCTGTTGCTTATCAAGCAGACCGGTGCATTCTTCGACAGCGATACCGCTGACAGCCTGAGGACCCGAGGCATTGTCGACCCAGGCTTTGCCGCCATGCTGCCTGACGGCGTCGATTTCCATCTCGCCGGTCCGAAGGATGCTGCCGAGGCCGGCGCGATGCTCGTGTTAGGCAAGCTGCCCGGCATCAGGATCGTGGCTTCTACAGGGTCGTCGGCAAAGAAGGCGGGATAGCCGATGGTGAAGCTGCATGTGCCGCGCTGGGCGTGGGTTTTGACGGGTTCCGGGCATTTTTTTACGGAGAGCTTCGCACTTGTTCGCCAACTCGAACATTGCGATGTCTTCGTGTCGAAGGCCGCCAACGAAGTGCTGCGCATGTACAAGCTCAAACTTGATTTCCCGGAGACGACGCGCGTGCTGCACGACAAGACCGCGAGCGCGATCCCGGTCGGCGAATTCTACCACGGTGTCTATCACACGGTCGTGGTGGCGCCGGCCACGTCCAACACGGTCGCCAAATGCGTGCATGGCATTTCCGACACGCTCGCCACCAATGTCTTTGCCCAAGCGGGAAAGTGCCGTGTGCCAGCCATCGTCTTTGCTTGCGACACCGCACCGGAACTCGAAACCCAGGCACCGCACGGGCTGGTCAAGGTCTATCCGCGCAGGATCGATCTGGAAAATACCGAGCAGTTGAAGAGTTTCGAGCGGACCCAGGTGGTCGAGTCGCTCGCTGATCTCGAAGCCTCGCTCACACGGCGACAGGCCGAACTCGCAAGCGATGGCTGAGCGGCTGGTTTTTCTTACCGGCCATCTGGCCAAGGCGCGGCTGGAACGGCTGCTGGCCGGGCTGGGCAGAACCGAATTCGCGTGGGAAATCGTCGACGTCGGCGTCAAGGTCGCCGCGCTGATGAGCGAGGACATTGTGAAGCGTCGGCTCACTCTGACAGGAGACGCCGACCGCGTCATCCTACCCGGACGCTATCGGGGAAACATCGAGCACCTGTCGGAGCATTTCGGCGTGCCTTTTGTGCGCGGCCCCGACGAGATCGCCGACCTTCCGGCCTTCCTTGGCCGGGCGGGCAAACCGCCGGATCTGACGCGTCACGATATGCGCATCTTCGCCGAGATCGTCGATGCGCCGATGCTGTCGGTCGAGGCACTGATGGCGAGGGCCTCGATGCTAGCTGCGGCCGGCGCCGATGTCATCGATCTGGGCTGCCTGCCGGAGACGCCGTTTCCATTGCTGGCGGAGGCTGTGCGAGCGCTCAAGGCACGGGGATTTATGGTCAGCGTCGATTCGGCCAGCGTGGACGAACTGACGATCGGGGCACGCGCCGGCGCGGACTATCTTCTCAGCCTCGATGAGAACACGCTGCCGTTGATCTTCGATCATAGGGCTACGGCAGTGTTGATACCTTCCACGCCTGGCGATCTGGATTCGCTCGGCCGGGCCATCGAAGCCGCGCAAAAGGCCGGTATCGCCTTCATTGCCGATCCCGTGCTCGACCCGATCCATTTCGGCTTCGCCGTTTCACTCGGGCGCTTCATCGAGGCGCGGCGCCGCTGGCCGGACGTCGAATTGCTGATGGGCACCGGCAATCTCACCGAATTGACCGACGCGGACAGTTCTGGTGTTACGGCCGTTCTAGCGGGACTCTGCTCGGAACTCCGGATCCGAAACGTGCTGGCGGTGCATGTCAGCCCACACACGGTGCGGACGATCGAGGAGCACGATATCGCCCGCCGCGTCATGTTGGCTGCTTGCACGGACGGCGCCTTGCCGCGCGGCTATCACCCAGGCCTGTTGCAGGTCCACGATCGCAAGCCTTTCACAGCCTCAACCGACGATATCGAGGCATTGGCGGTCCAGGTGCGCGATGCCAACTTCCGGATCGCGGTAGCGGAGGACGGCATCCATGTTTTCAATAGCAAAGGGCATGCAGTTGCCACGGATGCGTTCGAACTTTTTGCCGGGCTGGACGTCAACGCCGATGGCGCACACGCTTTTTACCTCGGCGCGGAACTGATGAAGGCCGAGATCGCGTGGCGCCTCGGCAAGCGTTATGTGCAGGACGAGCCGCTCGCATGGGGCGTTGCCGCGCCGGCTCCCGAAACCGACCGTACCCGTCTTGCCGAGCCGGGCAAGACGCTCCGCGCAAGGAAAGAGCGCTAGGACCATGCCCTACATCCGCGAATCGATCATCACGACGGTCAACAAGGCAGGCAACGTCCACATCGCGCCGATCGGCATCATTGCCGAGAATGACGGCTGGGTGATTGCGCCGTTCCGGCCGTCGGTCACGCTCGACAATCTCGCCGAAGTGCCGTTCGCCATCGCCAATTATACCGACGACGTGCGTGTCTTTGCCGGCTGCCTGACAGGCCGCAAGCATTGGCCAATCGTTCCGGTTGACGGGTTTCCGGTGCCGAGGCTCGAGGCGGCGCTGGCGTATTCGGGGCTCCAAGTCCAGGCAGTCGATGACAATGGCGTGCGCCCCCGCCATTTCTGCCGCGTGGTGCGGGAGGAAGCGCTTGCGCCGTTCACCGGCCTCAACCGAGCCAAGGCGGCGGTGCTTGAGCTGGCCATCCTGGTCAGCCGGCTCGGCATGCTGCCGCGCGACAAGATCGAGGCGGAAATCGCCTACCTTTCGATCGCCATCGAAAAGACAGCAGGCGACGGTGAAAAGGAAGCCTGGGGCTGGCTGATGCAGCGTGTCAGCGATCACTTGACCGCCAAAAGTTCCGGTAGCGAGGACGCGCGAGCATAGGCGCGGGCGCCGCAACCTGCTTACGAAGGATATCCCGCCAAAAGCGCCACCGCGGACGCGGGTGCCGCGCTGCTCGCTTGCCCGCGAATGGTGTCATCAGCGGGGATGATGTCGGCGAAATCAATGTAACTGCGTTCCATGCGTTCTGCCAGTCGCCTGATCTGCCAGCGGCCGATTCCGGCGCCGACGATCGGGACATCCCGAGGCAGGGTTCCGGCAACCAGCGACGCTGCATCGTGCACTTTGCGCAGTTGCTGCTCGCTGAACCAGCGCGCGACTTCACCCCATTCCGGCGGGGTAAGGTCAGTGGCGTCGCGCCCGACCATGCGCGCCAGCCGCGCGATCGAGCCATCCACGGTCTTTTCCTTGCCGTCGGCGGGAGGGTGCCTGTCGTCGTCCTCGTCGAGCACGCCCAGGATGCGGTGAGCGTCGGCGATTGAGGCGAAATACTCGTTCATCAGCGGCGTTAGCCTGCCACGGACGGGAGCCGACGAGGCTACGCCGAACAGGAATGTTCTGGTAAAGCCGGTATAGACCAATTCGCCGGTTAGAAGCCGTCCGGCGTCGGTGTAGCCGTCATTGGCCACGGCGCCGTTCTTGATGGCGATGATATCGGTGGTGGTGGAGCCCATGTCGACGAACAGGGCATCGCCGGCAAGTTTTGCCACCAATAAGGCTGTCGCGTGCCAATTGGCGGAAGCCACATCGGCGCCTAGCTGCGCTGCCCGCTCGACCCCGACGAAACCGGATGGTCCGGCATAGACCAGCTTTTTGTCTGTGGGGAAATGGGTGGAAATCTGACCCAGCAGAGCCGCTACGCCGACATCGCGAGACGGAAAGATGTCCGACAGTTCGCCTGTCATGGTGAATGCGTTGAGATCCGCACCCGCGTAGATCGGAGCCGTTTCGTCGAGGGCTGAAGCCAGCTTGTGCAGCCCTTGCCAGAGCGGCGTTGCGATCGTTACCGCCTCGACGATGCGACCGTCTTGTGCGCGGGTCACCTTCAGATGTGCGCCGCCAATGTCGAAACCGGCAATGATGCCCTTTCTTTTTTCCACGCTTCAAGCTTTCATGACGGGGGCAATTGGTCGGTGAAAAAAGCGTTGCGTATCATTCCGGTTCTCGACCTGAAAGACGGCGTGGTGGTTCGCGCCCAGCAGGGAAAACGCGATCGCTACAGGCCGATCGTTACGCCGCTCAGCCGAAGCCCTGATGTCGTCGCGGTCGCTGAAGGACTGCGTGGGCTTTATCCTTTTTCGACCTTCTACATCGCGGATCTGGACGCTATCGAAGGCGGTGTGCCAAACAGCGACGCACTCGCCCGGCTGAGGACGATGGCGGAGCCGCCGGAACTTTGGGTCGATGCCGGTGTGGCCGACGAAAAGACACTTTTGGCGGCGCTTGCCGAACGCTCGCTGTCTCCTGTTTTGGGCTCTGAATCGCAGCGGGACGACATGTTGCTGCGGCGTTTTCGCGATCATCCCGATCTCATCCTGTCCCTTGATTTCGTCGGCGATAGTTTTTGCGGACCGCGTTCTCTTCTCGATGAGCCCGAGCTTTGGCCGCAAAAGGTGATTGTCATGACGCTGGCCAAGGTCGGTGCGGCCGCCGGTCCCGACTTCGGGCGGTTGCAGGAGGTCAAGGCCAAGGCCGGAAATCGCGCCGTCATCGCGGCCGGCGGCGTCCGAGATGAGACCGACATCAGCGCCTTGTCCGCGATGGGTGTCGCCGCGGCGCTGGTCGCAACCTCATTGCACAACGCTACGCTCACCCCCGGCCGCCTCGCGTCACTCGGCGCCTGACAATCGTCGCTCGTCAACTCCCGAAGGGCGAGCGCCCTTCGGGAGTTGACGTTTCAAAAGCCCAGAACCTTTTTCAGCCGGCGCAACAGACCATCCGTCTCAGAAGAGGGTTTTTCCTGTGCGGGGCTGTCTCTTGTCTAGGCTGCGAACGGATGCTTGACCTTGTCGCGCTGGGCCGTTGCTTCGGCGGCGGTCGGCGTTCCTGCAACGGCGCGCTGGATAGCTTCCTTTGTCGCCTCGTAATTGTATTTCTGGATCTTGGCGTCGTCCGCCGCGTCCCAATGGATGAATACCCCGACGCAGATGAACACGTCGTCCGCTTCGTTGGCCGGAATGGTCCCGTCCGCGACGCTGTCCTGCACGGCCTTTGCCACGGCGTGCTGCGCCGGGCCGAACATCTGGACCGCCTGCTTGGCGCCCTTGATCGTGACCTTGTTGAACATCACGGTGTTGGGCTTGCATTGAAGATTGGGCGCGATCACCGCCAAAAGCGAAGTAAAGCCGTCCTTGTTGTTGGTAAGCGCGTTGCAGAATGCCGTTTCGACCGCGCTCCCCCGCGGGCCGATGAGCAGGTCGACATGCGCGACTTCGTTGCCGTCTCCCACCAGCGATTCACCGACCATAACCTTTGAGATTTTTGCCATGCCAATTTCCTCCAAGACACAATTATGGTGTCCACGGACGCTGCAACCGAGCAGGCGCTCGATGGACAGCTATCCTTGTTGGCAGCGTCCGGATTTGCCCGGACCGGTTGGCTAGATAGCCGCGGAAGCACAGCTTCCGCTTTTGGAAGTCAAGCACCAACGCCGCGATTATGCAAGGTGAGGGCGAGGGTGTGGACTAAAAGAGTAGCCACGGTGAGGTCGGCCGAGGTGCCGGGATTGATGTTGTCGGCCTTTAACCGACGGTCGAACTCCATGAGCAGGCGAATGCGAGACGGTTCGTCGCCCTCGGCATGGAGCGCCGCCTGGACGGCAACGGCTTCCTGCCGCGCCTGATTTGCGACGTCAACGCCGTGCTTGCGCATCACATGGCTGTCGGGGAAGTCGGCGAAAAACGCCATGTAGACGAATATCGTCGGCCACATGCCGGTTTCTCCACGTGCCAACGCTCCATCCAGCGCCGCGAGCCCGACCCCGAACACGTCGCCGAAACAGCTGCCGTACTGGCGGGCGATCATGTCGCGGTCGGTGGCCTCCCGCATCGCGTCCAGCAAATGGATCTTCGGCTCCTGCCGCACATCGTTGGCGGCTTCTCCGAGGCCACCTGGCGCGGCCGTGACGATCGCCTCGAACACCGCCTTGGTATCCTGCACGCTCAAAGCCCGAAGCAGCGAGTCGAGATTGTCCTGCAGTCTGTCACCGCTCATTTCGGCGGCGCATATCAGTGGCCCTGTCAGAAGGATGATTCCGAGATTGGTATTGGTTGCGACCGCCAGTCGGGTCGCGCGCACCGCCTCCAGCATGCGCTGTCCGACCGGCAGACGAGGATCGGTCAGCGGCCCGGAAGAAACCTCCGCACTCATCATGAATTGAGCGGCCGACATGCCGTGTCCGTCGGCGAACAGATGGACGTTGCCCGGTTTGAGGGCTTCGATCTCCATCCTGCAGGCATCCTTGTAGCTGGCCCGGAGGCGTTCACGCGATAGCGCCAACCTAGCGGCCCTCACGAATTCGCAGGCGCGGCGAAACGGTAGGGCCGCGGCGCGGCGGCCGCTTCGGCGCGGTCGGCCAGGAGTTTCAGCAAGGCATCGGCGATTGCTTCGGCGATGTTCACGGCGACCACCGATTGCAATCCCGACCAGGCGGGCATGCTGTTCACTTCGAGTATGAGCAGATTGCCGTCGTCAGCCCGCACGATGTCCACGCCGGCAAAATCCGCGCCGACCGCAGCTGACGCGGCGACAGCCAGCGAGGCCAGTTCCGCCTTGCCATGTTCGGAAACCTGTTCCGGCACGCCGCCCCTGTTGACGTTCGTGATCCAGTCGTCGCTGATGCGGCTCATCATCGCCACGGTCTCGCCGGCGCAGACAAAGACGCGAAAATCCCGGAAAGGCGGACCGGCACGCGACACATATTGCTGAAGGTAGTAGACGCTGTTCACCTCTTCTGCGGCCGGCAGGTCCGAGAGCGTGCGGATCAGCTTTATCCCGCGGCCTTGCGCCCCGAACAATGGTTTCAGCACCAGCGGTCCCCGCGGAAGCTCTTGCGCCGCGATCTCCTCGGCGACGGCAAGTCCTTCTACGGCAAAGGTGCGTGGCGTAGGCAGGCCGGCATTTTTCAAGAGGAATGTCGTCATCGACTTGTCGACGCAGCGCTCGATCGCCTGCGCGGAATTCCACACGGGAACCGACAGTCTGCTTAACGCGTGCAGCACGCCGAGGCGCCGGGTAATCGCTTCGAACGATCCAGCGGCGATCGAACGGACGAGCACGGCGTCGGGCAGCGTGCCGCCGAAGCCAGGGATCGAAAGCCCGCTCGGGCTGCCGGTGTCGAATGCGATAGCCGCCAGCGGCGCGGCTGCAACGGCGGCGCCCCGCCGACCAAGCCCTGCCGCCAGGCCGTTGGAGCCGGTGTCCACTTTGTCGCTGACGATCAGGATGCGAGGGATCATGTGGCCTCTCGGGTGCGGGAATGTCGGCGGCGCGAGCGATTCCACGCCCTCATTGCCGCGTCCGCGGCAGGGCTGCACGAAATGCAGTCGTCGGGCAGGCGAATGACGGACGAATCCCTTTGCACCGCCATCCTCTTAGCCGAGACTCCGTTCGAGCATCTTCAGATCACGCCCACCGGCGCGAAACGTATCGCCGGTTTCGATCGCTGTCACGATCACTTCGGCCGGGCTGAACAGCAGCGGGTCGATGGCATAGAAATCGCCCTTGAACCGCGTGAAGATCTCGGCGAAGGGTTGGCCGTAGTCCCGTGAGGCGCTGCTTGGGAGTTTTTCCGCGAGTTTGCCAGCTTCTTTCGCCGATCCTTTCACGAAGAGCTGGACGCTGCCGCCATAGATGATGGCATCGTTGGTTCGGCCCATGGCGGTCAGGAAATCCGGATGGGGGGCGGGGATCGGAGCCGTTCCGATGCCATCGACAACGTTCTCCAGCGGGAATTTGAGATCGTTGATCTTGTGCAGGGCAACCTCGAGCGCGCGCGCAACGATCTGCACGCCGCCGGCAAGGCTTTGTGTCGGCGCATAGAGGAAGGTGAGCTTTTCCGTCGCCAGTCCAGTTGCCTTGCCCACTTTCTCAACGATCGCGCGGGGAGGCGGTTCGGCGGTCTCCAGGATAAGCACCGCGGACGATGCGATGTCGCGATAGGAAAGTGTTTCGAACAGCGGTTCGACCCGGGCGAGTGCCCGCGCCGGTCCAGATCCCATGGCGAAATAGTCCTGGCCAGACAGGTTCCAGCCCGCATACTGGCTGCCCAGGCAGGCTAGCACCGGCTGCGAAGATCGCGCTTCGACGGTGAACGGCCATTGCTGTGACGCGCGATCCATGAACACCGAAACGCTGCCGAGACCGCCCATCGCGGCCTCAGCCATGCGCAGCCCGGCTTCGACGCTGCCGACGGTCTTGGCGCCGGCATCGATCAGGCGCTCGCCCAATGGCCCCGTGGAGACGACGATACGCAGGCGTTCGGCGTCGCCGATCATGCCGTCAACGATGCGCTGTGCATTGTCGTTCAGGAATGCCGAACCGTCTTTCATGTCCGGTCTCCTTCCCATTGGAGTTGCAATTGACTGGCTTGTCCCTTGATGAGCCGCTTGGTCGATTGGACGCTCGGACCGCGTGCGAAGACCGTGCAGACAGGGTCGCCGGCAATCAGACGGGTGCCAGCCGACTGCTGGTCCGCTGTCCATTCAGGCCAGGCGATCGACGGAAAGTGAGTGATTGGCGTCGCGGCGTAAGTCACCATCGACGCCATCGAATCGACGAAGCGCGGCAAGCGGAAGACCTGACCCGTCGCGGCGCGCAGATGCGCTTCGATCAATGGCGCTTCGACATCGTCGAAAATGTCGAGGGTGGCGCCCGGCCTCGGATTGATCTCGATGAACTTGTAGCCATCCGGCCCGCGGATGAGATCGGCGCTGCACAATCCAACCAGGCCGGCGCGCCGCGTCAGACTTGAGAGCCAACCGCCGATGAGCGCCGCCTGTCTGCGATCGAAGCGTCTCAACCGCACGGCGCCGCCGTAGCGATAGGGCGCTGTCGGGGAGGGGGACGTCCACTGTTGGCTGAAGCCCACGATGTGCGCGGTTTGCCCGTTGCCGACGAACAGGGCCGAGATGCTGCGTCCGGCAACGAAGCGCTGGAAATAGCGGCCGGCGGTCGGGCTTTCTCCGGCTGCTCGTCTGACGTGCCCGCCGCCGGCGCCGCCCGCGGTCTTGACCACCCAGTTCTCCGGATCAGGCGGCTGGTCCCATCGCAATTGCGGATGCGGGATGCCGAGTTCGGTGCAATCATCAGCCAGCAACTGCGGATCCTTGATCCTGCGGATCGCGCCGCCGCCATTGCCTGCGAGCGGAAAGTGTCGCGCGATCTTGTCCACGGTCTCAGGCATCCGCTCAAACCCAGAGCCCAGGATAATGGCGACCGGGAGGTCGTCGCCAGCCAATCGCCGAAGCGTGTCGATGATGCGCTCGCCATCGACGCCCCCCTGCAGGTCGCCCGGCAATGTCGTCGCGCGTTCTGCGAGCGCGACGGTGTCCGTATCGCAAAAGAAATCGGCGACCAGCGGACGATAACCGGCGCGACGCGCGGCGGCGGCCAGCGCCCGGCCTGAAATTGCCGCGATCAAAAGAGATCCGGCGTTACTTGGCAATCTCGCGTGCAAGGGAAAACGCTTCCTGAAAATCGAGCGTGATCGTCTTTTCGGATTCGATCATTCTTTTGAAGAGACCGAATTCGACCTTATATTTGACATTGCCAATGGCAAGCGGACCAATGCCGACAGCTTTTGCCGTTTCGAGTGGATCACCATTGGCATTGACGGCCAATCCTTCGATGCCGGCCGGGGGAACAGCATTGACGTCGGCCGCAATAAGCAGGTCATTGCCTTTCAATTGGGCTTTGGAGACCACTTGGACGCCGGCTTTAGCGCAAGCCAGGATAATTTCGTTTGCCTCGACCAGCTTTGTCTTGCGGGCGTCGCTCGATCCGTCAGCGGCATCGACGATGATGTTGAATCTGCTTTCGATCTCGGCCGCGATCTGCTTGACCCTTTCAATGCCGTCATGGCCGACAAGTGTGACCCGTGCACCTTCCTCTGCCGCGATGACGGCGGTGCAGAAGCCGACGACGCCGGTGGCGCCGAAAACAGCCACCCTCGTATCCCTGAGCCCACGCTGGAATTTCTTCTCCAGCGCCTTTTCGACCTTGGCCACCATCGCCGCGGCCGTGGTGAACGAGCCGGCCGGATCGGCAAATACCGAAACCTGGAAAGGCGGCACCATCGCCTTCTTCGCGGCGTCGAACATGTCGAGCGCCAACGAGGCATCTTTCCCGGCGATGAAGATGCCGGTGTCGACACCCGCATCCGGCGGGCGCGAAAAGATCGCGTCCTGGACCAGGCCTGTCACTTCGGCGAGGCTTACATCGACATAGGGGACGACGGCGTCGAAACCTGCGTCGAGCGCCATATTCACGTCGAAGGGGCTCATCTGCTTCAACGGTGTCAGCATGTGCAGGATGTGTTTGCGGGCCATTTCTTGCCTTTCTGCCTGAAACGGGAGCGTCAGCTGCCGACGAGATTCAGCCTGGTTGAGCTGATCTTCGCGCCGGAGTTCCTGCCCTTGACGATCTTGATCTCAAGGCCGTCTCCAACTTTCGTCTTCCGAACCGCGTCGACGAACTTGAGTGCGGCGTCATGCGATGGCGCGAAGGCAAAGCCTGTCGGCCCCCAGGAACTCTGGCCGATGCCGACGGCGCCTGCTTCATTGAGACGGTGGGCCGCCATCTCGACCCCCTTCGAGGTGAACACGCCGCCCTGCGCCGGGGCGAAATGGCTGCCGATCAGCATCTGTATCGCGGTGACGGCGGCGCCGAATGCCGGAAGGTCCCGCTCGACCAGAGCCGGCATAATGCCCATCAGCACCCTCCGGCAGATCTCCCCGCTGCCTGCCGTTGGGAATGGCGGCAGCGAACGAAACGCCGCGACCTCGGCAGCGCCATGCAGTCCATGCCCGGAATGGTCGAGGATGAGGATGACGCGCCACTCTTCCGGAAACGGCAGCCGCGCGACGACCGGAGGCGTTCCGCCGCGGTCGTTCTTGCCGGCGTCGACTATGACGCCGCCGTCTTCGAAACTTGCGATGCCGATGCCGGATCGGCCGCCCCGCTCGAGCAGGCTGGCGTCGCCGACGATATCCAGAGGCAAATTATGGAGAGTGCGCAATGCCGAGGCGACGGCAAGGGCGATCTGCGTGCCGGACCCCAGACCCGCATGACTGGGGATCGACTGCTCGACCACCAGATGGTGCTGGCCGCGAATGCCGAGATGCTTGCAGAGCGTCGACAGATGCTCGCTGGCGCGGGTGCTCTCGGAGTCTTCGACGATGGTCTCGCCGGACCGCGACAGGGTGACGACGGTTTCGGGTTCGCTCAATGGAAGCCCGACGCTGCCGAACCGCCGTCCGGCATCGCCATTGAGATCAAGGAAGCCGAGGTGCAGGCGAGCGGGCACTCGTATGGTAACAGAATTCGACATCTGCCCCCCGATGGGTGCATCATGGATGCATCATGGAAGTTTAGGTGCCCGGTACCATGATAACTGTTTTCGTCGATGGGGCAAGCCAAAGAGAATGCATCCACGTGTTTGCCGGCTCCGGCGCGTAGACAGACCGAGCAATTCGCGGAGGTCGAGATGAACGAGACAGTCAAGGAAAAGGTCTATTCGGAAGCCGAGATCGCCGATCGGCTTGAGAAGGAGCTGCCGAAATGGCGTTACGAAAACGGCTGGATCCGGCGCAAATACAAGACCCACAGCTGGAAATCGACGCTCATGGTCATCAACACGGTTGGCCATCTCGCCGAGGCGGCGTGGCACCATCCCGATATCACCGCCTCCTATGCCTGGGTCGAGGTGCGCCTGACGAACCACGCGGCGAAAGGCATTACCGACAAGGATTTCGAGTTGGCGAAAAAGATCGAGGATGTTGTCCAGTGGCAGCCGGCCAAGGAAGGCGGGGCACTGGAAGGCACTCCGCTGACCGATCAACGCTTCGCTTACGTCAAATATGACTAAGCAGGGTCGGAATTTGTTGACGCGTATGAAAACATTCGCTGATCTGCTGCAAGGTGGGGTTCACGGCCAATCCAGTTTCGTCTAGGATCGGGCCGGCACCAGAAAGTAGTTTAGCGAATGGCGGTTGCTTGGATCGGCAACCGGGAAGCGCTGATTGAGCACGCGGCTACGCATGCCGCGTCGCTATTGTCGTCAAGTCGGTGCCCGGTTTTCAGCTTTGATACGGATATAGACGGCACGAGGGCGGCGATCGCGCTGGCCGAGCGGGCTGGCGCGGCATACGACCATGCCGATGGCGCGGCACTTGCCCGGGAGACCGCGCTTTTTACGGACAAGGGGGCAATGACCGTCGCCCCCGGTGAGACGCGCCGGCGTGCCGATGTCGTGGTGATCGTGGGCGAGCTCCCGCGGATCCATCATGGTCTTGTTGGCGAACTCGCTGGGACGGTTCCCGACCTCTCGACCGGGAACCAGCGCGCGTTCTTCGTGGTAGGTCCAAACGGGATGTCCGTGCCGCCGCTGAACGGCGGGCGCAAGGCAACGCAACTTTCCTGTGGCCAAGCCAGCCTCGCCGCCACGCTAGCGGCACTGCGGGCACAGTACAAAGGGCAGCGTACATCGCAACCGGTGTCGAATTTCAATGATTTCGCCAAAGCTCTGGCGGCCGCGCATTTCCCCGTGTTCCTGTTTTCAGGCCACGCCGCCGAAGGCTTGGCATTGGAGATGCTGCAAGGACTGATCGCCGATCTCAATCGCAAATCGCGCGCATCCGGCCTTCATCTGCCGGCGAACGAAAACGGCTGGGGAAGCACGCTCGCCTCGGCCTGGATGACAGGTTTTCCACTGCGCACCGGCTTTGCGCGCGGCTTCCCGGAATTCGATCCCTGGCGCTGCGATGTGGCGCGCATGATCGCTGCCGGCGAAGCCGACCTGCACCTGCGGATCTCCGCCACAACGGCTCAACCGAAGGAAAAAAAGCGCCGCATCGCGCTGATTGCGTTGACGAAAACGCAAGAGCCGGTTGCCGGCGCCGCGGTCACCATCGCCATCGGCGAGGCTGGGGTCGATCACGATGCGGTTGTCTACTCCAGCCGCACGGGCTCGCTCAGGTCGATCGATGCGCAAGCGGCCTCGCAATTGCCCTCCGCCGCGACGATCATCCGCCTGATCGCTACCCATGCTTTCGCCGAGGCACTGCCATGCTGACGAAAATCGCCGGCGGCGACATCATCGATCCCGTCAACGGCCGTCTCGGCAAAGGCGACCTCTGGATCAAGGACGACAAGATCGTTCCGGCGCCGGCGGGAGGGGCGGCCGACCGGATCATCGAAGCCAGCGGCTGCATCGTGATGGCTGGCGCCATCGACATCCACTCCCACATTGGCGGCGGCAATGTGAACACCGCGCGGCTGCTCTTGCCCGAACAGCACGCCGCCCATCAGCCGCGGCCAGCAATGACGCCGCTCTCCAATGCCGGCTGGTCGACGTTCCAGACCGGCTGCCTCTACGCAAAGATGGGCTTTACGACGGTGGTCGAGCCGGCGATGTCGCCGGGAGCGGCGCTTCACACGCATCTCGAACTGGCTGACATCCCGATCATCGACAAAGCAACCCTCGCCATTCTCGGCAATGACGATTTCCTGTTGTCGATGATCCGCGACGACGCCCCCCGAACGATGATCGAGGACTATGTCGCCTGGACGGTCGCTTCGACGCGAGCGCTTGGGGTCAAGGTGATCAACGCCGGTGCGGCGGCCGCCTTCAAGGAGAACGTCCGCACCTTCTCGCTGGACGATGTCGTGCCTTCCTATGGCGTCAGTTCGCGCAAGATCGTCAAGACGCTGCAGGCCGCCGTCGACAGTCTTGGCCTGCCGCATCCCCTGCATGTCCATTGCAACAATCTGGGCAGCCCCGGATCGGCGGATACGGCGGCTGCGACGATTGCAGCGGCGGATGGGCTGCCGCTGCATCTCGCCCACCTCCAGTTCTATGGCTATGGCACGGAAGGAAAACGCGGGTTTTCTTCCGCCGCCGCACGGCTTGCCGAACTGGTCAACGCGACGCCGGAAGTCACCATCGATATCGGCCAGGTCATGTTCGGCCAGACGGTCACGGTCTCCTCCGACGTCATGCGGCAGTTTTCGGCGCGTGGCAGCGCGCACCCGAAAAAGACCGTCATTCATGACGGTGACGGCAATGGCGGCGGCATCGTGCCCTACAGCTATGGCAAGGACTTCTACGGCACGATGCAGTGGGCGATCGGGCTCGAGCTTTTTCTCCTGATCGACGATCCCTGGCGTGTGTTCTTCACCACCGATCATCCCAACGGTGCACCTTTTACCGCTTATCCGGCGCTGTTCGAACTGCTGATGAGCCGGGAAGCGCGCGCCGAAATGACCGCCGGACTTTCACGATCCGCTCTGGCGCTCTCTACCCTGGCCGCAATCGACCGCGAATACACGTTCGAGGAAATCGCCATCATGACGCGCGCGGCGCCAGCCAAGCTGCTCGGCTTGACGGACCGAGGCCATCTCGGCGCCGGCGCAACAGCAGACATCGCTATCTATCGCAGGGACCGCAGTATCGCGAAAATGCTCGGACGGGCGGCGTATGTTTTCAAGGATGGCGATCTCGTCGTGCAAGACGGGGAAATCATCCATTACCGCTGGGGCAAGGCATTGAGGCTCAAGCCGCCTGTCGACAAGGCAATGGTGCGACGGCTCGAGGACTATCACCAGCAGCGCTACGGCCTGTCGCTGGACTGGTTCAATTTTCCGGATTCCGCGATTGCGCGCGAACAGCCATTCGGCGAGGTGCCATGCCGAACATGAGCGTCAATGGGGTGACGATCGACGATACCTTCGCGGAAGCCTTCGGCATGCGCGCAACCGCCATCGTCATCACCGCGCCGAGCCGGAAATGGGCTCGCCAGGCGGCGATCACGATGACCGGCTTCGCCACCTCGGTGATCGGTTGCGGCTGCGAAGCGGCAATCGATCTCGACCTGCCGCCGTCGGCCACACCGGATGGCCGGCCGGGCTGCCGCGTCATGATTTTCGCGATGGGAACGGACGAATTGCAGAAACAACTGCTCAATCGTGTCGGCCAGTGCGTTTTGACCTCGCCGGGTTCCGCCTGCTTTGCCGGGCTGCAGGGCAGCGCCGAGCTCAAGCTCGGTTCGGCGCTGCGTTATTTCGGCGACGGCTGGCAAATCTCCAAGAAGATCGGCGACAGGCATTTCTGGCGTATTCCCGTCATGGATGGCGAGTTCCTGTGCGAAGCAACGACCGGACTGACGAAGGAAGCTGTCGGTGGCGGCAATTTCTTTGTCATGGCGCAAAGCAGCGCCAACGCTTTGGCCGCTGCCGAGGCCGCGGTCGGTGCGATCGGCATGGTGCCTGGCGCCATCGTGCCGTTTCCGGGCGGCATCGCCCGTTCGGGTTCCAAGATAGGTGGCAAATACAAAGGGATGATCGCCTCGGCCAACGAAGCCTATGCGCCGACGTTGCGCGGCGTCGTCGCGAGTGAACTCGGTCCCGACATCAACGCCGTCCTGGAAATCGTCATCGATGGTGAAACCAATGATGCAGTTGCCGCCGCGATGAAGGCCGGCATCAAGGCTGTCATAGAGCTCGGACCGAAAAGAGGCGCGGTTCGCATCAGCGCCGGCAATTACGGCGGCAAGCTCGGAAAATTCATCTACTCGCTGAAGGATATGCTGCCATGAAGGGGCTGACCTTCACCCTGGTTGCCGAGCCGCCGGAGCGCCTTGACCTGTCGCCGCTGACGCCGGAGCGGCTGGCCGGGATCGAAAGGCGCGACGTCGAAGGAATCCAGATCGGCATGTCGAAGCACGGATCGAAGGTGGGCGACATTTTTCGCGTCGCCGGCAGCGATCCGACAAGCATCGTGTTCGAGGGCGGAAGCACGCGCCTTGACCTTGTGGCGCAAGGCATGCGGGGTGGGTCGGTTCGCCTCGTTGGCAATGCCGGCGCCCAGGCCGGGCGCGCCATGCGCGGTGGCAAGCTGACGATCGAAGGCAATTCGGGTCCATACGCCGGCTCCGGCATGCGCGGCGGCAGGCTTGAAATAACGGGCAATGCCGGCGACCACCTCGGTGCGCCGCTCGTGGGGGAACTGGCCGGCATGAACGGCGGTGTGTTGATCGTCAGGGGCAAGGCGGGCGCCTTCGCGGCGGACCGCATGCGGCGCGGCCTGATCGCGGTGCTGAAAGGCTCCGGAGACCTTGCCGGCAGCCGCATGATCGCCGGCACGCTGGTGGTGGCCGGTGGCACCGGCGAGATGCCCGGCTATCTGATGCGTCGCGGTTCGATCCTTCTCGATCGCGCGCCGGCACGCATGTCGCCGAGCTTCGTCGAATGCGGCGCGCCCGAGAGCGTTTTCGCCGCCATCATCGATCGTCATCTGATCGCCGAGGGCATTTTGAAACGGCCGCTTCTGGGGAGCGCACCGCGCAAATATGGCGGGGATAATGCAGTGCTCGGAATGGGCGAGGTTCTTTTTCCGCGCTGAGATCCGTCGACACAAGAACCATAGGATGGCAGGACGCAAGTGCTGCCGCTGGGTGGCAGTAGGGGGCGACCGTCATACGACCCGCAACGTGGAGAACACATGAAAATCATCTCTCAAACGAAAGCCCATGGCGGCGTGCAGGGCGTCTATTCCCATTTGTCGACGAGTTGCCGTTGCGACATGACTTTTGCCGTTTTCATACCTCCGCAGGCGCGGGAGGCGCCTTGTCCCGTTGTGTGGTATCTCTCAGGCCTGACGTGCACCCACGCCAATGTAATGGACAAGGGCGAGTACAGGCGCATGGCCGCCGAGCTTGGCCTGATCGTCGTCTGTCCCGACACCAGCCCGCGTGGGGCCGACATTCCGGATGAAAAAGACAACTGGCAGTTCGGCTCCGGCGCCGGCTTCTATCTCGATGCGACGCAAGAGCCTTATGCGAAGAATTATCGCATGTATTCCTATGTCACCGAGGAGTTGCCGGCCCTCATCGCGGCTGAATTTCCAGCCGATATGGCCCGCCAGGCTATCTCCGGCCATTCCATGGGCGGGCATGGCGCGCTGACGATTGCCTTGAAGAATCCGCAACGTTTCAAGAGCTGCTCGGCATTCGCCCCGATCGCCCAGCCAAGCACCGCCGGCTGGTCGAGACCGGCTTTTGAGAAGTATCTCGGCAAGGATGAGGCCTCGTGGCGAACTTGCGATGCGACGTCGCTCATCGATGACGGATACCGTTTCCCCGAATTCTTGGTGGATCAGGGAACGTCGGATGGATTTCTTGACGACGGGCTGAGGCCTTGGCTGCTTGAAGCGGCCTGCGCCAAAGCGGGTATTCCGCTTAAATTGCGGATGCAGGATGGATATGATCACTCGTATCTTTTCATCTCCAGCTTCATGGACGACCATCTGAGATGGCATGCTGAGAGGCTTTGATCTGGGCAGGCCGAAGGCATGGCTAGATGCAAACAAGTTATCGACTCCGACGCCTTACACCGAGGGCGCCGCGCCTGCCGCCGTCAAACGCTACACATTCAGCCCCGACGCGGCCTATGCGAAAGAGCTGAAAGCGCCTGCCAGCCCCGATAAGATGCCCGAGCCGCCCTGCGGCGACTAGGGCGAAATACCTGACGACATCCAGTATTTCGAGGCGCCAGCGGGTGAGGGGCGGAAAGTGCTGTTCGTCCGTATCGGGCAGGATGAGCCGTTGTTTGACGAGCAGACGCTACTGGTGTTGTCGCCGGGGTAGTTTCGAGATCAAACCCCAACTTGGTGGGACGGAGCAACCCAGTAAGGTTTATCTTGAAAGTGATCTGTAATATTGCTCTGAGGCAATTTTCTCCATGGTTGCCTTGACAACTCGATCTATGGGAGAAGATTCCTGGTAGTCTGCCGGAGCAATAAAATTAACGCGCCCGTCACTCAGCATTTTCTGTGATTTTGTCTTGGCGCCTTTAGTGTGCGGTCTAAATACCGCAACTGATGTGCCGCCGAGATTTTTGACTAGACGGAAACACGGCACGTCGGTAAGTCCATCACCAATGTATAGCATGTTTGAAAAAGGAACCGGCCGATCCTCTGGTGGAACGTATTCATTTATCAATGAATTGTCGTAAACGTTGTGGCTTCCCTTGTTAATTCGAAAAAGATATTGAGTTTTTGTCGTGTAATTTAGCGCTAGCGCAGGCCAGACTGCGATTCCGTGATGATCATAGCAAAAAGAAGAGGCGTATATATTTTTGAAATGCTTAGATATCTTACTGCCAGATATCATCTCTCGAATTCCAGAAGAGATAACGTGGTGAGAAACTTTGATGCCGCCGTCTTTCCCGTAGCTATCTATACGGTCAAACCATTCGGCAACGCCATCGAACAGTTCTAGCCCTTTTCCATAGTTTTCAAAGTCTATTTTGCGAACTGTGACCTCTTTGCTAGATGCTTTTGCAAGCATCAGCTTCATGTATATAAGAATTTCATCTGCGTCATGCTTGATGCAGTCAGCTTTGACCTCACTCCAAAATGTCTTTTTGGTCATTCCAATCGCTGGAATGAAATCTCGCTCCTGCATATTTCCAGGAGCGAGAGTGCCATCAAAGTCGTAACATATTGCCAGAGGAATTAGCTTTTGAACCAATCTCTCAACTATCCTTTCGGCGGATAGGGGTCATTCCCATATGAATTCCTAGCTCTAATTTTGCCGTCCGTTCCCTGCAATAATGCTTCACTTTGTGCGCCCCGCGCAAGTCTTCTTGTTTCAGACCAAGCTTCAGCCTGGGTTGAATGCACCGAAGATGCTCGACTTGCCCCCTCTTTCTTAACGGCCCAGCCGTCGTTACGCTTAGTAGTCCAATAATTTTCCGCCATCGTTCTTCTCCCTTGTGAACAAATCGCGAACAAACTTAGGCCAGCTTCGAGCCTCCTTGCAACCTTTTTCCTCAGCTGCACCCGCTCGTCGAGCCGCATGTATCGCACTTCTCACAAGTCCCATTCCGCACCATGGTAAAGTTCTGGCACTCGGAGCAGGAATTGCCGGTGTAGCCCTGGAGCAGGGACTTGGCGCGGCGGTCGTTGGCGAGTTTCTTGGCTTCGGCCGCCTCGACGGCCGCGGCGTCGGTGAACAATCCCGCGGTGGCGTCGGATGCAGCCGCTTCCTCGAAGGCGATGTCCTCGGCCAGTTCCTTCGCCCGCTCCTCATAGTCGCGCTTGTAGGCGACCGCTTCGTCGCTGGCTGGCTTCAGCGCCAGCACGTTGGAGCCGGAGAAGGCGGTCGGTGCCGAGCGGGCAGGGGCGCCCGAGGGGGCTGCAAAGCCTTTCGGATCGTTGCCGCTGACGCGCGACACCAGCTTCACCGGCGAGGCGCCACGGGTCAGGCCCTTGGAGACCGCATCGGTCTTGCCTTCGCTGATGCCACGGCCAAGTGCGGTGTTGGAAAAGTCCGACTGGTCGACATGGGCGAGGTCGTTGCGGCCGAGATAGGAGATCGCCAGCTCGCGGAACACGTAGTCGAGGATCGACGTCGCGCTCTTGATGGCGTCATTGCCTTGCACCATGCCGGCCGGCTCGAACTTGGTGAAGGTGAAGGCGTGCACATATTCGTCGAGTGGCACGCCATATTGCAGGCCCAGCGAAATGGCGATGGCGAAGTTGTTGAGAAGGCCACGCAAAGTCGCGCCTTCCTTGTTCATGTCGATGAAGATCTCGCCGAGACGGCCATCGTCATATTCGCCGGTGCGCAGGAAGATGGTGTTACCACCGATCTTGGCCTTCTGCGTGTAACCCTTGCGGCGGCCGGGCAGCTTTTCCTGCTCGCGCGACACGCGCTCAATGATGCGTTCGACGATCCGCTCGGTGATCTGTGCGGCACGTGCTGCCGCAGGTGCGGCGAGCAGCTGCTCGACGGCATCATCCTCGTCGTCCTCGCCATCGGCGAGCAGCGAGGAGTTGAGCGGCTGCGACAGCTTCGAGCCGTCGCGGTAGAGCGCGTTGGCCTTCAGCGCCAGCTTCCACGACAGCATGTAGGCGCCCTTGGCGTCTTCCACCGTCGCATCGTTGGGCATGTTGATGGTCTTCGAGATGGCGCCGGAAATGAAGGGCTGTGCCGCCGCCATCATCTGGATGTGGCTGTTGATGGACAGCGAGCGCTTGCCGATCTTGCCGCACGGGCTGGCGCAATCGAACACCGCCAGGTGTTCGGCCTTGAGGAACGGTGCGCCTTCCAGCGTCATCGCACCACAGACATGGATGTTGGCGGCCTCGATGTCTTTGCGGGAGAAGCCGAGCGCCGGCAGGATCTCGAACGAGAAGTCGTTGAGCTGCTCGTCGGTGAACCCGAACGTCTCCTTCACCCAGTCGGCGCCGAGCGTCCACTGGTTGAAGACGAACTTGATGTCGAAGGCCGACTTCAAGGCTGCGTTGAGCGCGGCGATCTTGTCGTCGGTGAAGCCCTTGGCCTTGAGCGCGCCGGGGTTGATGGCCGGCGCCTGGTTGAGATTACCGTGGCCGACCGCATAGGCCTCCATCTCGCCGATCTGGGCTTCGGAGTAGCCGAGCGTGCGCAGCGCTTCCGGCACGGCGCGGTTTATGATCTTGAAGTAGCCGCCGCCGGCCAGTTTCTTGAACTTCACCAGCGCGAAGTCGGGCTCGATGCCGGTGGTGTCGCAATCCATGACCAGGCCGATCGTGCCGGTCGGCGCAATCACGGTCGCCTGCGCGTTGCGGTAGCCATGCTCCTCGCCGAGTTCGATGGCGCGGTCCCAGGCGGCCTTAGCGTGGGTAGCAAGGTCCTGCTGCTTCAGGTCGGAAGCGACCAGCGGCACCGGATTGACGGCGAGCTTCTCGTAGCCCTGCTTCTCGCCATAGGCGGCACGGCGATGGTTGCGCATGACGCGCAGCATGTTCTGCGCATTGCGGTCGTAGTCGGCGAAGGCGCCGAGCTCGCCGGCCATCTCGGCCGAGGTGGCATAGGCCATGCCGGTCATGATCGCGGTGAGTGCGGCGCAGATCGCGCGGCCTTCATCGGAGTCGTAGGGAATGCCCGACGTCATCAGCAGGCCGCCGATATTGGCATAGCCGAGGCCGAGCGTGCGGTATTCGTAGGACTGCTTGGCGATCTCCTTCGACGGGAACTGCGCCATCATGACGGAGATTTCGAGCACGATGGTCCACAGCCGCACCGTGTGCTCGTAGGCTGCGATGTCGATCGTGCCGTCGGCGTTGCGGTAGGGCAGCAGATTGATCGAGGCGAGATTGCAGGCCGTGTCGTCGAGGAACATGTATTCCGAGCACGGGTTGGACGCCCGGATCGCACCGGCGGAAGCGCAGGTGTGCCAGTCATTCATCGTCGTGTTGAAATGCAGGCCGGGATCCGCGGACGCCCAGGCGGCGTAACCGATCTTTTCCCAGAGATCCCTGGCCTTCAGCGTCTTCAGCACCTTGCCGTCCTTGCGGGCGGTCAGGTGCCAGTCGGCATCGTCCTCGACGGCGCGCAGGAAATTGTCCTTCAGCGACACCGAATTGTTGGAGTTCTGGCCCGAAACCGTGAGGTAGGCATCCGAATCCCAATCGGTGTCGTAGGTCTTGAACGACATCGACGAATAGCCCTGCTTGGCGAACTGGATGACGCGGTAGATGTAGTTCTCCGGCACGGCGGACTTCTTGGCCGCCTTGATCTCGCGCTTCAGCGCGGTGTTGATGGCCGGGTCGAAGCAGTCGTCGCCATTGCCTTCGCAGTTGACGCAGGCCTTCATGATCGCTTCGAGATGCTTCTTGACGATCTTCGAGCCGGTCACCAGCGAGGCGACCTTCTGCTCTTCATTGACCTTCCAGTCGATGAATTCCTCGATATCGGGGTGGTCGGCGTCGACAATGACCATTTTGGCGGCGCGGCGCGTGGTGCCGCCCGACTTGATGGCGCCCGCCGCGCGGTCGCCGATCTTGAGGAAGCTCATCAGGCCCGACGAGCGGCCGCCGCCCGACAGCTTTTCGCCTTCGCCGCGCAGCAGCGAGAAGTTGGAGCCGGTGCCGGAGCCGTATTTGAACAGGCGCGCTTCACGCACCCACAGATCCATGATGCCGCCCTCGTTGACGAGGTCGTCCTGTACGCCCTGGATGAAGCAGGCATGCGGCTGCGGATGCTCGTAGGAGGATTTCGACTTGGTCAGCTTGCTGGTGAACGGGTCGACATAGAAGTGGCCCTGGCTCGGGCCGTCAATGCCATAGGCCCAGTGCAGGCCGGTGTTGAACCATTGCGGCGAGTTCGGCGCGACGCGCTGGGTGGCCAGCATGTAGGCAAGCTCGTCGCGGAAGGCGCGCGCGTCTTCCTCCGACCCCTTGAAGTAGCCGCCTTTCCAGCCCCAGTAAGTCCAGGTGCCGGCAAGCCGGTCGAAGACCTGGCGGGCGTCGATCTCGGAACCGTAGCGCTCGGCTTCCGGCAGCTTCGCCAGTTCCGCCTCATCGGCGACGGAGCGCCACAGGAAGGAGGGGACGTCGTTCTCCTCGATCTTCTTAAGGCGTGCGGGGACACCGGCCTTGCGGAAATATTTCTGCGCCAGGATATCGGCTGCAACCTGGGAGAACTGCGCCGGCACGTCGATATTGTCCAAGCGGAACACCACCGAACCATCCGGATTCTTGATCTCCGAAAGCGCCTTGCGGAATTCGATCTCCGCATAGGCAGATTGTCCTGGCTTGGTGAAACGACGCTCGATGCGCATTGGTCCGGTCCCTTTTGTCTATATATAGCGCTTTTCCCAAGGGATTTCTGCCCCCGATGCGAAACGCGCATGTCCGCCGTCTGCCGGGCGTTCGAAACGACCGGCTCTCCATTTTCGCGGTCTCCGCCGGCCCTGCTGGTCAAACTCCTTGCGAAGTATCTGTCCAACGCGCCGACGAACCCGCGGGTCCCTCAAAACTGATTTTTTCCGATTCCCTCGATCGAGGGAAATTCACACTATCTAGCGTCGAACCTACCTGCAAACACTAAATATAGTATTAACAGACAATTTATTCAAGCCCGACAATTGTCCCTATCGTCCCAACCGCCCCACAATCCCAACGCTTCCGCCGGCCTCGTAAACAGGCGGAAATGCGAGCAAAAACGCACATAGTCCGGGAAAAAAGACCGGGCTCAGAACTTTCCGGTCGCACTCTCAACAGGAGCACATGGCCTATAAAAGGCGACTCGTTTTGCGCCGTCAAGGATTCGTTTGCGTAGCTTTTGTGACCCCAACATCTTGTGTGTCACATATGTGGATAACGGGGATAGAATGCAGGCGCGGATCACGATTTTCCGCGCGCAAGCTTGCCCGGGCGTCAGCCGTAATGCAGCCGGGGTTTTGGCTCGGTGCCGGTGAACTGCACCCCGATACGGTCGTTGCGTCGCCAGCGGACCTCGCAACGATAGGCAATGCCGTCGAGCGGCACATAGAGAAGGAAGCGATCTGGGACCCGGGCTTCGAGCGGTATCTTCAGTTCGGCGCCGCCGTCGTGCTGATTGCGCAGCGTGCAGCCCACTTCCGAATTCGAAATTCCGGTGATGATCGACCCGCCCTTGAGCACGCGCGGACGACGCTCGCGCTGGGGCTCGTCGGACTCGTTTGGAATTGGATTTGCGGGACTCGCCATCGATCAAAAATACCAGAGCTGCCGAATCCTATCCTTGATTCCTTAGCAAAGCATTCATGTCGATACGCGGCAACGCATGTCCAGCCCTTGCAAGCCAGTCCCGTTTTGCAAAGAGCGCGGTGTGGCCGCCCGTCAGGAGAAGCTGTGCGGGTCGGCGCAGAAATAGGCGATGATCTGGCAAAGGTCGGGTTCGTTGACCATGCGCACCGCTTCGCTTGCGCGGACCCATTTGCGGGTGCGTGAGTGTTTTTCCTTCCAGCGGTCCGCGACTTTGTCGACATGCAGCGGAAACACCAGGACCTCGCACGGCACTTCTTCGCCGGAAGCCAGTACCTTGGCGTAGAAGTAACGGCCGGCTTCAAGATGAGAGACACGACCGCGCAGCCCGGCCTCCTCGCCGGCTTCGCGCGCCGCGGCCTCGCAGAGCGGCTCCCTGGCCTCGGGCCAGCCCTTGGGCAACACCCATCGACCCGTATCGCGGCTGGTGATCAGCATGATCTCGACGCCGTCTCCCGTGTCGCGCCAAGGCAGGGCGGCAACCTGCAGGCGGCACGGCGCCGTGCCGAAGAGCCGTCGGACCCTTTCGGCCAGATGATTATGTGTCGTTGGCCTCGTCAACATCGAAGAAGCTAGCCCCAGCCTCCGGAATCGTTTGCCGTCTCACGAATCTTACGGCTAATTGTCGGCAATAAAAGTAAAAAATTTCATTCGCCTGGCCGATTTCCGCCGATAGACGTCGATTTCACAAAATATCCGGCCCTGCCGGACCTGTTTGCGAAAGCAAATCATCCCCAGTGCAAGCTGCCGGTCTGTAACAGGCAGGTAGTTCGAATCAGCCCGCGTGGTCGTCGGCGATCGGCTTCTGGTAGGTGAAGCCCATGTCCCACGGGAAATAGATCCAGGTGTCCTGGCTGACTTCGGTGACGAAAGTATCGACCAGCGGCCGGCCTTTCGGCTTGGCGTAGACGGTGGCGAAATGCGCCTTGGGCATCATCGCGCGCACGATGCCCGCCGTCTTGCCGGTGTCGGTCAGGTCATCGATGATCAGCACGCCGGCGCCGTCTTCGGCGAGCAGGGCAGGGGTGATCTCCTTGAGGACCTGCAGCTGCCCCTGGCTGGTATAGTCGTGATAGGAGGCGACGCAGACCGTCTCGATGACGCGGATGCCGAGTTCACGCGAGATGATCGCCGCGGGGACCAGCCCGCCTCGCGTGATGCAGACGATCGCTTTCCATTGTCCCTTGTTGGCGCCGGAAAGCCGCCAGGCGAGCGCCCGGGCGTCGCGATGGAACTGGTCCCAGGAGACCGGAAAGGCTTTTTCGGGAAGGGACATGTCGCGCACTCCACAGCACGCGGGGATCGCGCGCAGGTAAACAGGGGAATGCGCGCGGAATTAGCTGGAAAGCCCCCATCTTGGCAAGAGCAAGGGCCTTGGCAAAGGCAAGGGCCAACGATCGGTGTGGACCTACCGCGACAGGAAGGCTGCCACCGGCGCGGTGCGCAGCACGCTGCGCGTCACGCCGCCGAACAGAAGCTGACGCAGCCATGAGTGGCTGTAGGCACCAAGCACCAGCAGATCGGCGCCGGTTTCCGCGATCCTGGTCTGGATGATGTCATCGACCGAACTGCCGCCCGACTGCTGCACCGAGACGCTGACGGTGGCGCCGTGGCGCGATAGCGCCGACGCGATTTCGGCGCCGGCGGCCTCCGGGCTGTCGTCGAGCGTTTCAGGAGGGTCGATAACCAATATGTCGGTCTTCTCGGCTTCGATGATGAAGGGCAGCGCGTCGAAGGCGGCGCGTGCCGCTTCCTTGCTTCCGTTCCAGGCGAGCAAGACGCGTTTGAAGGTGGTGATCAGCGGACCCTCGTGCGGCACCACCAGCACCGGCCGGCCGGCATCGTAGACCAGCGTGTCTACGTCCGCACTGGAATCGCCGCCCGTTTCGCGCTGCGCCGCTATGATCAGGTCGGCGGCCCGCACGCTCGAAATCCCGGTCAGCGCGCTGTCACCCGAAAAGCTTTCCAGGCTTCGCCACTCGAAGGAAAGACCGGAATCCTCGATATGCCTGAGAAACAGCGTCCTCAACTTCTCGGCCCGTTCCCGGTTCATGTCTGCCGAAACCTGCAGGAATTCGGTGTCGGGAAAGCCTGTGGCGGAGGTGTAGGGCACGGGAAGCGTTTCGGCGTGGATGCCGACCAGATGGCTCTGAAACCGGGTGGCGAGCGGAATGGCGCAGTCGAGCACGCGCTCGGCGTCCTGCTCGTTCTGCAGAATGGCGACGATGGTTTTGAATCGCATGATGATCCCTCAATCTACGAGCTAGCGAACTCGTGCCGGGGAAACGTTGCAGCGTCGTGCTTGGTTCCGGTCTGGCTCAGATCAGCCGGGACTGTCGGCGAACCCCGCGACCATTGCCTCGACATCGGCGCGGGCGGCGTCCAGCGCCTCCTGGCTGCGGGCACGCACGACCAACTCGGTCCAGAACTTGCCATCGCCATATTTCGGGTAGGAGCCGATGATCGTATCGGGATGCGCTTTCTGGATATCACCCAGCGGCCCGCCGATGAGGCCTTCGCCGAACGGGCAGGGCACGGTCGCCGACAGCATCTTCGTGCCGGCCTTCAGCGTCGGCACGACATTGTCGAGCATGGCTTGGAAAATCGATGGCACGCCGGCCATGACGTGGACGTTGCCGATGCGGAAGCCAGGCGCGACCGACACCGGATTGTCGATGAGATCGGCGCCGCGCGGCATCCGCGCCATGCGCTTGCGGGCCTGCGTGTATTCGATGCCGCGCGCGGCATAGCTTGCTTCCAGCATCGCATAGGCCCGGGCATCGTATTCGCAAGGCACGCCAAAAGCCTTGGATATGGAATCGGCCGTGATGTCGTCATGCGTCGGACCGATGCCGCCGGTGGTGAACACATAGGTGTAACGGCTGCGCACGGCATTCACCGCCGCGATGATCTCGTCTTCCTCGTCAGGGACGATGCGCACTTCCTTGAGGTCGATGCCGATCGCCGTCATGATGTCGGCGAGATGGCCGATGTTCTTGTCCTTGGTGCGGCCGGACAGAATCTCATCGCCGATGACGAGCATGGCGGCGGTCACGATTTCAGGCATGGAAGGCTCCGGCAAGGCGAGTGGCCTGGGAAGGCGAGTGGTCTGAGATAGCGCGGCGCGACGGTGGCCGCAATGTCATCTTCGCGCCGCCAAGGCGAGCCGATGAGGTCAAGGATCTAGGTTCGAACTGGTCGAGGGAATAGGGCACATGCCGCAATTCGTGATCCCGGAGCGAACCGCCGCATTCATCGAGCGCATCGCCGGCCGGGCTTTGCTGGTCAGGGCCTCACCTCAGCTTCACGACAATTTCAAGGAACCATTCGGCTGACTACCGGGTTTTATGAGTGTTGCACCAAGGCGGCTAAGATACGGAGTGATTCAATGGTTACAAAAATTCTCGCAGCATCTGTTCTGACGATCGGTCTCGCAACATCGGCGATGGCGCAGTCACTAGACGACAGGTATTCCAACAATCGTGATTGGTGGCTGTTCGGCGACAACGACCAGACAACTGTCGACCCCTATACCACGGGAAGCATCCGTGACGGCTCCGGGTTGAACACCCAAGGCAATACCGGCGCAATAGGCCCATGTGCCCACAACACGCCCGGCCCGGACGCCAACGCAGGGCAAAACGTCAACGATCAGTATTGCGGCAAATAGCCAGAACGCGATTTCCGAAAAGCGCACACTGATTTTCTGGAAAGCAATGTTCGAGGGCTAGTCCGCAAGGACAGCCGCTGGCCGCTGGCGCGTCCTTTCTCCGGACGGCGCTGCGGTCGGCGCCCTGTCGGACCGCTCAACATCAAGCGCTATACCGAATTAATCTGAGACTTCTGTCTGCGGCCGGTCGCGGCCGTCGGCCAATTCTTCGTGCCATTTGCCTTCGGCGTCCTCATACTGGATGCCGTCGGTCGCTCCGGCGACCTGCTGCTCGGCCGAGGCGATTTCGGCTGCGCGCAATGCGTCCTGATGCGTGGGAAACGTCTCGGAAAAGGTCGCTCCGACCTTGTAGGCCCAGCCGCCGTCATGCTCGACGATCTTGTAAGTCAGCTTCGCCATGGAAAACCTCCGGTTGAAAGGTCCGTCTGCTCAATGCAGCCGGTCGTCGGGCAGTCTGTCGTCGGGCACCAGCACTTCCGATTCCTTGGCGGCTTCAATCAGCGCCCGGCGCGCATCTGCTGTCGAACGATAACCTTCCAGCACTTTGAGGCAAGTGTCGAGGGCATCACGATGGCGCGGGCCGCGATTGAGCGGCCACACCGTCATCAGGCACTCCGCGGCCTCCTGGGCGCTGCGGATGTGGCGATATTTGCCGACGTGGCCAAGTTCGACGACGACCGGCACTTCAAAAGGTTTGTTGTCCATCATGGCCGCAACGCAAAGCAGCCAATTTGGTTGCAACCATGGCCGTCAGCCTGCGCCCAAACGTCTCAGAGGCTGTTTGAAGGCTCTACACCTGCGGTCAGCGCGCAACCGGCAAGAATGCCCTGAACAGTTTCCTCCGACGCCCGCCGCAGCCTCGTCCCACCCAACAGCTTGCGGACGGAATAGCTGCGAAGCACCGTCAAACTGTCTGGAGACAGGAGGGGCGCGCGTTTCGGGAGCGCGGACCGTTCAGCCCACCGCCTTCATCCAGTGCTGCATCGTGGTCACCGAACGGGCAAGCTGCGGCGCCGGGTGGATCGTTTCGCTGAATGTCGCCGCCGCACGCCATCCCCAGCGCGGATCAGCCAGGAAGGCCCGCGCCAGCGCCACCATGTCGGCGCGGCCCTCGGTGAGGATCGCTTCGGCCTGCTTGGGGTCGTCGATCAGGCCGACGGCACGGGTCGGAATATCAGCACCCTTGCGCACCGCCTCCGCCAGATGCACCTGATAGCCGGGGCCGGTGGGCAATTTCTGCAACGGCGAATTGCCGCCGCTCGAGCAGCAGAGATAGGCAACGCCCTCGTCCTTGAGCGCTTTGGCCACTTCGATCGCGTCCGCCACGTCGAAGCCGCCATCGACCCAATCCATCACCGACAGCCGCGCGCCGAGCATCAGCTTTGGCGTAGCCTTGCGCACCGCCTTGGCGATTTCGACGGCAAGACGCATGCGGTTTTCCAGCGAGCCGCCCCAGCGGTCCGTGCGCTGGTTGGACAAGGGCGACAGGAACTGGAAGATCAAATAGCCATGCGCGGCGTGCAGTTCGATGAAATCGAAGCCGGCGCGTTCGGCCCGCCTTGCGGCTTCGGCGAAGCGTTCGATGAGCTGCAGGATCTCCTCGTCCTCCAGTGCGTGCGGCACGTTCCAGCCGGTGTCGTAGGGGATGGCCGAGGCGGAAACGGTCTGCCAGGGATCCTCGTTTGGCTGCAGTGGCCCGCCGCCTTCCCACGGCTTGCGGTTCGAAGCCTTGCGGCCGGCATGGGCGAGTTGGGAGCCGAATTTCGTGCCGGGTGCGGCGACGCGTCGTGCGGCGTTCAGTGCGCGGCGGGCGGCGGCTTCATTGTCTTCGGAATAAAGGCCGAGGCAGCCATGGGTAATACGCCCGCGCCGCTCGACATCGGTCATCTCGACTGTGACCATGCCGGCACCGGACATTGCGAGATTCATCCAGTGATGGAGATGCCAGTCACTGGCCGAGCCGTCGTCGGCGGAATACTGGCACATCGGCGCGACGGCGATGCGGTTGGGAAAGGTGAGGCCGTCGAGGGTGATCGACTGGAAAAGCGACGCTGTCATGAGAAACTCCGGGAGGGTTCGCAGCTATTTAGGCGACCGATGGCGCCTGCGCCAGACACGAGGCGGTGAAAGGGGTTCTGGACCAATCACTGACGGGATTGCCGAAATGCCGGTTCGCGGATAGGCCTCGGCAATGCATGGCGCCCAAAAGTGGCCCGGTTTGGGAGAACGACACGCATAAAACAGGAGCATAAAGCGCGACGCGCTTTTGCATGGAGACCACGATGGAAGATCGTATTCGCGTCCGTTCGGAGGAAATCCTCTCCGACGACTGGGCCGTCCTGAAGAAGACCGTTCTCGACTACCGTCGGCGCGACGGTCAGTGGGAGACGCAAATCCGCCAGACCTATGATCGCGGCGATGGCGCGGTGATCCTGCCTTACGACCCCTTGCGTTCGACCGTGCTTCTGGTGCGCCAGTTCCGCTATCCCGCCTACGTCACCGGCCACCGCGAGCCGCTGATCGAGGCCTGTGCCGGCCTGTTGGACGAAAACGATCCCGAAACCTGCATCCGAAAGGAGGCGGAGGAAGAACTCGGCTACCGGCTGCAGAACGTCGAGCGGCTGTTTTCGCCCTATATGAGCCCCGGCAGCGTCACCGAACGTCTCTGGTTTTTCATCGCCCGTTATTCACCCGCCGACCGCATCTCGGCCGGCGGCGGCGCGCAAGAAGAGGGCGAGGACATCGAGGTCCTGGAAATGCCGCTCGACGAGGCCCTGGCCGGCATCGCCGATGGCCGTATCCTCGACGCCAAGACCATTATTCTGATCCAGCATCTGAAGCTCAATCCGATCGCTGCCTGAACCGAGCTTCGGTGGCCGCCACCCGAAGCTCGCAGAGCGAAGGGTGGTGCGGATGAAGGGACTCGAACCCCCACGCCTTTCGGCACTGGAACCTAAATCCAGGGCGTCTACCAGTTCCGCCACATCCGCATGGACCGGCAATCCCATGTGGCCATCATTCTGTCAATGTCGGAGACAAGATGTAGAGGTCAGGGACAAGATGTGGTCAGGTCCAAATGCTGGTTATTCGCCGGGATGCGAAGACTGTTGAAAATTGGCCTCGCCTGTGACAAAAGGCGTGTCAAATGTGACGGGACGCGACGATCCGCTTCTGCAGAATGTGATAAGAAGTAGGAAAAACAAGAACTTATTCACATTTTGGAACGCAGTTTGGGAGAGTTTGAGCCGGGTTTTCGGTCAAATCGCCAGGTTCCGTACCAAAAGCCATTCCCGGCAAGAATATACCGGCAGGCTGTGAACGGCAGAGGCCGTGGCAGTCTCATTGGTGAAAACAAAGGTTTTACGATGCAGGTCACCGAAACGCTCAACTCCGGTCTCAAGCGAGAGATCAAGATCACCGTGCCGGCCGGTGACATGGAAGCCAAGCTGATGGCGCGGCTTTCGGATGCCCGCAACAAGGTCCGCATCAACGGCTTCCGTCCCGGCAAGGTGCCGGTGCAGCACCTGCGCAAGGTTTACGGCAAGTCGTTCATGGCCGAAGTGGTCAACGAAATCCTCAACGATTCGACCCGTTCGATCATTACCGGGCGTGGTGAAAAGGCTGCCATGCAGCCCGAAGTCATCATGACCGAGGACGAGAAGGAAGCCGAGAAGATCCTTGCCGGCGGCGCCGACTTCGAATTCCGCCTCAACTACGAGATCATTCCGGCGATCGAGATCAAGGACTTTTCCGACATCAAGGTGACACGCCAGGTGTTCGACGTGCCTGATGCCGAGATCGACGAGCAGGTTCAGCGCGTTGCCGAATCGGCGCGCAGCTATGAGCCGAAGACCGGCAAGGCCGCCAATGGCGACCGCGTCACCATCGACTATGTCGGCAAGATCGACGGCGAGGCCTTCAATGGCGGCGCCGGCACCGATCAGCCGCTGGTTCTGGGCTCGAAGGAGTTCATCCCCGGCTTCGAGGATCAGCTGGTCGGCGCCAAGGCCGGTGACGAAAAGCAGGTCACCGTGACTTTCCCGGAAAACTACCAGGCCGCGCATCTGGCCGGCAAGGAAGCGACCTTCGACGTCACCGTCAAGGAAGTGTCCCAGCCCGGCGCGCTGGAAATCAACGACGAGACCGCCAAGAACCTCGGCCTGGAGTCGCTGGAGCGCCTGCGCGACGTCGTACGCGGCCAGATCGAGAACCAGTTCGGCGCTATGACGCGCCAGAAGGTCAAGCGCCAGCTGCTCGACCAGCTCGACGCGGCCTATTCGTTCGAGGCGCCATCGAAGCTCGTCGACGCCGAGTTCAACAACATCTGGGCGCAGGTCAATCGTGACCTGGAAGCAGCCGGACGCACCTTCGCCGACGAAGAGACGACGGAAGAAGAGGCGCGCGCCGAGTATCTGCGGCTTGCCGAGCGCCGTGTGCGCCTCGGCCTGGTGCTGGCTGAAATCGGCGAGAAGGCCGGCGTGACCGTATCGGACGAAGAGCTGCAGCGCGGCCTGTTCGAGCAGGTGCGCCGCTATCCCGGCAATCAGCAGCAGGAAGTCTTCGAGTTCTACCGCAACAATCCGGAAGCGTTGAACACGCTGCGCGCGCCGATGTTCGAGGAAAAGGTGGTCGATCATCTCCTCGGCCAGATTTCGGTCACCGACGTCAAGGTCAGCAAGGAAGAGCTGATGGCCGACGACGAGGAGGACGACACCGCTACCAAGGCGAAGCCGGCGAAGAAAGCCGCCGCCAAGAAGGCCGACGCCAAGACGGCCGACGACGCGGAAGAGCCCAAGAAGAAGGCCGCGCCGAAGAAGAAGGTCGCCGAATAACACCAGCGCTCCGCTGAAACAGGAAGGCCGCCCTCGAGGCGGCCTTTTTCGTTGCCAAACTGCAACAGCCGCCATGCTTCGCGAGCGACGGCCTGTGGCGACCAAGCTTTGATCATTATCTGCGCCTCTATTGCAAGCCGCTTGGTTTTTGGAGGGCGTGTTGAGACTGTTCGTCGAATTGGGACACGCTTCGGCAATCGCGCTGATCCTTGTCTCGGTCTGCGGCATTGCCCAGGCCGGCACGGTGCCTGACAACTGGCGCTTCGGCACGAGCGAAGACGGCCTCGTCACGGCCTCGCTCTATGCCACCAACAAGCTGATCACCGGCGGCGGTGCCTTGAGCTACAGCCCGATCCTGACGATTGCCTGCCGGGCAAACGGCGAGCCGCATTGGACTGAATGGCTGCAATTGAACGACGCTGTTTCGGCCAGCCGCAAGATCACCATGTCGATCACGGTCGATCAGGAGAGCAAGTTCGATGAAAGCTGGGCGGTCGGGCCGCGCGGCCGGATGCTTGTGCGCGATGGCGCCGATGGCATCAGGCGCCTTGTTGCCGCGAACCGGCTCCAGCTTTCGTGGCGGTTCGGGCTGCTGGCGGGGCGCGGCGAGGCCGATTTCGACCTCGCCGGGTTCGGCGAAGCGGTCAACCAGGTAGCCGGCAGCTGCAACACCGATCCGCCGTGAACGGACCGCAACGGGCACGGCTTGCTGCACAGGCGTTCAGCTCAAATCACGTGCGCAAGCTCGCCGGGTGTCAGAACGCGACGACGTCACCAGGCAGTGGCGCAACCATGCCTGCAGTGCGGCAAAGATCGATCACTTGCCGCATGGCGGGAACTCGAGGGCGTGCCGCCGCCGGTCGATGACCAGAAGCCGCGGCTCCTGTCGAAGGGCCATGGCCCCTATGCTGCGTTGTCGCACTGCCAATCGTCTGCCCGCTAGCGGCACCATTTTTCGACGGCAATTGCAATTGCCTTGGTGCAATCGACGAGATCGCGCACCGAAACGCGTTCGTTCGGCTGATGCGCCTGCGCGGGGTCGCCGGGACCGAAATTGACGGTCGGCGTGTTGCCGAGTCCGGTCGGCAGGCCGATGTCGCTGTGCGCGCCAAAGCCACTCAGGACCGGCGAGAGATTGGCTTCTTTGACGGCCTCCTGGAAGACGCCGACAAAGGGATTGTCCGACGGGATTTCGGCGCAGTCGGCGTCGAGGATCCACTCGACGCGGGCGGGGTGCTTTCGCAGATATGGGTCTGCCTGACAGACATTGGCGATGTGCTCTTCGATTTCGCGTTTGACGTTGCCGCCCAGTTTGAACTCGTCATGCTCGCTTGGCAGATACTGGGCGTCGATGATGATCTCGCCGCGCCCTGCCATGGAGGAGGGATGTTCGCCGGCGCTCATCTGGGTGACGATGATTTGGTTGGGCAGGTCCATCAACGGATGGTTCTTTCTGGGATCGAACATCCAGCGCCGGTTGAGGATGTCGATGCCGTCGAGGATTTGCCGGCAAAGCTGGACGGCATCGACCGGGCCGCTCGAATACCAGGCATTGGGCGTCAGCTCCGCATGCCCGCCTATGCCGTCAATGATGATCTTCCCCCACAGAATGCCGTGACAGAGCGGTGCGATCCTGTTCGCCGTCGGTTCGGTCATGATGCCGGCGTCGGCGTGAAAGCCGCGATCGACCATGGCCAGCGACCCCATGCCGCCGATTTCCTCGTCGACGACCGTGGTGAAGACGACGTCTCCGGACAGGGGAATGTCGAGTCCCCTCAGGATCTCGACGGCCATCAGCATGCAGGCGACGCCGCCTTTCATGTCGACCGTACCACGGCCGTGTAGAAATCCGTCCTTGAGGACGGGCTGGAACGGGTCGGTCGTCCAGTGCCCGGCGGCGCCGGGCGGGACGACATCGATATGGCCGGTCAGCATGATGGAGCGACCGCCGCCCGTGCCCTTCAAGATACCTCCGAGATTGGGGCGGCCTTCGAACGTCCTGCCTTTGTTGGCGCCGGCCCGCCCCTTGTATTTTTCGTAGAGTGCTGCCCCATCCGGGTCCCATAGATCGGTCGAGAAGCCTAGCGCCTCGATCCGCTTTTGCAGATAGAGCTGGCAATCACGCTCGCCGGGGCCGGCCTCCTTTGGATCGGATTTCACGATCGAGGGGAAGGCGACGAGATCGCTCAGCGTTTGGACGATACGGTCAGCGCTTGCCTCGACGCGCGCGGCAATGATCTCTTCCATGGACGGCATCATGATCTCCAACGTTGGGAAAGTCGGTCGGCGAGAAGGACGAAAACCAGAAGGGCGCCGACAATCCCCACCTGCCAAACCGTGTTGATGTTCAATTGCAGAAGGCCGGTCTTCAGCGTGACCAGCAGCAGGACGGCCGCGAACACGCCACCGACGCCGCCGCGCCCTCCGGTGATGGCGATGCCGCCGAGCATGGCGGCAGTCAGCGATTCAAGTTCGAGGTTCTGGCCGATATTGGGCCTGCCGCTGCCGAGCCAGGCGATCGAGACGAGTCCCGCGGCGCCGGCGAGCGCGCCACTCAAGGCGTAGAGGACCAAGCGAACGCGATCGACCGGAATACCGACCAGCCTGGCCGAGCGTTCGTTGAAGCCCATGGCGTAGATCCAGCGCCCCCACGCTGTCGAGAGCAGCACCAAACTGGCTAGCGCAAAGCAGGGGATGGCAAGGGTGAGAAAGGGCAGGGGAATGCCCATGACGACGCCGCGCCCCCACGCAAGCAGCCAGGAGGGCACGCCGGCTTGGGCCGCGCCGCCGGTAATGGCAAGTGCAGCGCCGGAATAGACGAAGAAGGTGCCGAGCGTCGCGATGAAGGGGAGAAGCGCGAGCCCGTTCACCAGCCATCCGTTCAAGGCACCGAGCATCGCGCCGGCCAGGATGCAGACGGCGGGCAGCAGGACCGGCGGCAATCCCAGCTTGAGGCAAAGCATCGCGACGATGGCGGACAGCGAGACCGCACCGCCGACCGAGAGGTCGATGCCGGCGCCACCGGCCATGATGACCAACCCTTGTCCAAGGCCGACCAGGGCAAGGATCGTCGAGAACTGAAGAATGGTGGTGACGGTACCGAGATTGAAGACAGAAGGCTTGAGCGCCAGCAGGCCGACAATCACGATCAGCCAAAGCATACAGAGCAGAGCCAGGGTAAGGGCCGGGCCCTGCAGGTTGCGGAGCGTTTTCATGCGCGGGCTCGTTGAAATCTGCCGAGCGGCAATCGGTTGCAAACAGCTTCGAAGCCAAGCACGCCGATGATGAGAACGCCGGTGACGACAGGCTGCCAAAGGGAGGGGACACCGATCAGCAGCAGACCGTTTTGCAGGATTCTAAGCAGAAGCACGCCGAGCACGGTGCCGATCAGGCTGCATCTGCCGCCCAATATGCTGGTGCCGCCAAGAATGACCGCGGCAATGGCGTCGAGCGCCAGCGTGCTGCCGATCGTCATCTCCACATTGCGGTAGGTGGCGACATAGAACGTGGCGGCAATGCCAGTCAGCACACCGCTGATGACGAAGGTCGTGAAGCGGATCTTGATCACTGGGATGCCAGAAAGCCGCGCTTTTTCCTCCGAATTGCCGATCGCCAGCAGATGCAGCCCATAAGGGGTTCGCCGCAGCGCCAGCCAGACGGCCAGATAGGCAGCGGCAATCACCAGGGCAGGGACGGGGACGCCGAGCACGCTGGTTGCAAGAATATCTGTAAGGCTCGAGGGCAGGCCCGAAAGCCATTGCCCTCCGAGAAGTACGAAGACGGCGGTGCGGTAGACACCGAGCAGGCCGAGTGTACCGACAATTGCCGGAACGCGGCCGAGGACAACGACGGCGGCGGTCACGCATCCCAGCAGCGCACCGACCAAAGGGCCTGCAATGAGCGCCAGCAGCGGATTGCCGCCGGCGCCGAGCACGCGCCCGATGGCGATCGCCGCCAGACCCATGACGATGCCGATCGAGACATCGATGCCGCCCATGGCGAGCAGCAGGGTCATGCCAAGGCCGATCAGCAGCAGTTCGACGCTGTTGCGCAAGACCGTGGCTGCATTGCCTGATGTCGCGTAGTGCGGCGATGCGACAGAAAAGATGACGATCGCCAGCAAACAGGCGACAAGCAGAGACCACTCCCGCCCGTTCATGGAGAAGACACCGTTTCCAAACTGCCGCACTACGTTCATCTCAGAGCTCAGAAGTTGAACTTGTCGACATTGTCCTTGGTGAAGACAGCCGGCGGCCCGAGAAGCAAAATGCCCTTGGCGGCATCATAGGTGACTGGCTTTTCCAGGCCGGCGACCTTGTTTTCCGCTTCGAAGCTCTTGCCGTCGATCAGCTGTTTGCCGGCCCAGACCGTGAGATAGCCGAGTTGCTCGGGATCCCAGAGCACGGTGAAGCCGAAGGCTCCGCTCTTCAGGTAGGACCGTGCCGTGTTCGGGCTGCAATAGCCGGCACCGATGACCGAGCCGATCTTGCCTGCGGTTTCGATGGCCTGGGCTACGCCCGGGCATGTCGAGGAGGCGACGGCGATGATGGCCTTGATGTCCGGGTTGGCCGCCATCAGATCGCCTGATATTTGCGCGGCGCGTTCGGCGGTGCCGCCGGCGAATTGCGGCGCGAGCAGCTTCAGCTTCGGATATTTGGCGGTGGCTTGCTTCTGCATGAAGCCGATCCAGGCGTTGAGATTGGACGCCGTTGCCTCGCCGGAGACGATGCCGATGGTTGCGTCCTCGCCGACGCGCTTGACGAGTTCGTCGACAATGGTTGTGCCGAGGCCTTCGTCGGTCGCCTGCGCCACATAGACGGCGCGGCCGCTGTCGGGCGCGTCGCTGTCACTGGTGAACAGCTTGATGCCTTTCGCCTTGGCGCTCTCGACCACGGGTGCGATGCTGGAGGCATCGAGGACGCTGACCGAGATCGCCTCGACGCCCTGATCGATCAGGTTCTGGACGATCTGCAACTGGTCGACCGGATTGGTGTCGACGGGACCGGAATAGATGAAATCGACGCCGAGATCCTTGGCGGCGCGATTGCCGCCGGCTTCCATGGCGTTGAAGTAAGGGATGCCGATCAATTGCGGAACGAAGGCGACCTTGTGTTTGTCCGCGGCATGCGCCGCGGTTGCAATGGCGAGTGACAGTGCGGATGCGGCGAGCACTTTCTTGAACTGTGAAAGCATTGTGTTTGAACCTCTCTGGAAATGACGTGCGTTTCAGTTTGTTTTTTCAAGCGCCCGCACGTCGGGATGAGCGCCTGTTATGAGCGAAACGACTTCCTCGTGATCGGTATCGGCAGCCAGCCGTTCGGCCACCTTGCGGCCGCGCCGGAACACCACGATGCGGTCGGCGACCTCGAAGACCTCGGAAATGTTGTGGCTGATGAGCACAACGGCACAGCCGCGCGCGGCAAGCCGCCGTGTCAGCGCCAGGACCTTGCGCGTTTCGGCAACGGCAAGGGCCGCAGTCGGCTCATCCATGATGACCAGCCTGGCATTCAGATTGAGCGCCCGGCAGATTGCGACGGCCTGGCGTTGCCCGCCCGACAGACTGCCAACAGGCGCTTCTGGATCGGAAATATGAGCATCGAGCTCCTTCAGCAGGCCGTCGACGCGCTGGCGCATTTCTTTGCGCTTCAGGAACGGAATGCCCAAAATGGAGCGTTTCAATTCACGGCCGAGAAAGACGTTTTCTGCGATCGACAGGTTCTCCGAAAGCGCCAGTTCCTGAAAGATCGTCGCGATCCCCGATGCCGCGGCATCCTTGGGCGAGTGAAAGGCGACCGGATTGCCCTCGATCACAAGCTCCCCACCACTGGGCGGATGAGCGCCTGCCAGGATCTTGATGAAGGTCGATTTGCCGGCGCCATTATCGCCGAGAAGCGCCAGCACCTCGCCGGAGCGGATCTCCAGATCGACATTTGCCAGCGCGGTCAGAGCGCCGAAGCGCTTGGCGATGTTTCTGGCGACAAGAAAGGGCTCTATCATGACGGGTTCCCCGACGATTGCGGACCGCTAGGCGTTGCTGACCCAGCGCAGCACGTTGGTCCAAAGCCTCGCGTAGCCAGGCCATTCGACAAAACTGTTCGGCAGCCAGTGAGGACCGATGTCCGACGTCCAGACCAGCGTACGCCCTTCGCCATGGCGCCCGGTGACCAGCAGGGGATGGCCGCCCTGGTCCTGCGGCAGCCGTGCCAGGACCTCGACATCGTCGCGATCACGGGCGATGACCTCGTTGGCACCGAGCAGCAGCGGCCATTCGCCCTCGATGCCGGCAAAAAGCGGGTGGTCTCTGGAACCAGTGATCTCAGGACGAAAGCCCTCCGGAATTTCGAGCCGGTCATCATTGGGAAGGCAGGTCACCGGCAGCGCCTCCTCGACCGCCGTGCGATGCCAGCGCGCCTTGCCGTCAATGCCCTGGAAGCTGAAATAGCCGCCGATCATGATCAGGCCGCCGCCGGCCAGCGTCCAGTCGCGCAGGAGCTTGAGCCGGTTGGGAACCGTTTTGCCGTGCAGCCAGACATCGGGGTGGAGCAGGAGCGAATTCGCGCCAATGTCGGACAGGATGATCGCCCTGTATTGCGACAGCCCTTCCATGGTGAAAGGCAGCTTCTCGACGGCCTCGTGGGCGGGCATGTAGTCGAGATCGAATTCGCTGCCCTTCAAAGCGTCCACCAGGGGTGTTGCGCCCAGGTGAAAGGTGACGCTGCCGAACTGGTCGAACCCCTTGTAGTGGGTCGCCGAACTCACCCAGCTTTCGCCGACAAGAAGGACTTTTGTTTTCGCCATGATCATACTCTCCTGATTTCGTCGGTTGATGCGGTTTTCCGCGCCAGGTCGAAACGTCGATAAGCCATTGTTTCAACTGGCCATCACGGCATTGTTCGCCAGGGCCGCAGCCTTCAGCGTGGCAAAGTCTGCGATGTAACCCTGCGCGCCTTCGACCGTTGTCGTCAGGCTCGCCCCGATTGCCGCATAGCGCGCGGCGTCGCCCAGCGACGCGCCATGCAGCCAAAGGGCAAGGAAGATGCCGGCAAAGCTGTCGCCGGCGCCCGTCGCGTCGACGCGATTGACCGGCAGCGCCGGCACCTCGATCTGCGGACCGCCATTCGCCGGAAAAACGACGGCGCCGAACTCGCCGAGGGTGAGCACGACCGTTCCCCGTTGTTTGATGCGTGACAGCATCAGCCGCACCTCTTCGATCGTCGTCGCCATGCGGCTGCGAAAGTCGAAGATCTCCCGTATCATCACATCGTTGATGAAGGTCAGATCGATCTGTTTGACCATCTGCGAGAAGGTTTCCGGCGTGCGGGCGCTTTTGGGAAGACCGGCCGAATGCAGGCTCACCTTCCAGCCCGCCTGATGAAAGCGCGCGATGGACGCGGTCATCGTCTCGTAGTGAAAGCCTTCGATATGAAGGCAGGCCGAACGTTGCTCGGGCTGGATATCCAGATTGGCTGTCAGGTCGACCTCGCCAAGCTCGAACGGTTCGCTGATGATCGTCCGGCTGCCGTTGCGCTCGATGATCACGATCGCCTGGGAGAGGCGGTTGTTGGGCGTGTTGCGGATCGGCAAGGCGTGGACACCCAATTTCGAAAGCGCGCCGAGGGCCCAATCGCTCTCTGGATCCTGGCCGACCGCTGTCGCCAACTCAACGTCCAGCGCGTAGGGAGCTCCGATGCCGGCGGCGGCAACCGCGAGATTGGCCGCGGGGCCACCCAACGCCTTGTCGATGTGGCTGGCGGTGATCCGGTCGTCGCGATGCGGCAGCACGTCGACGCGGCACAGGAAGTCGACACTCACCCTACCGGCGACCAGAAGTCTTGGCAGATGGTCGAGATTCTTTGGCCTGCGTGGTGCGCGGCCCGGCAGTGAGCGCGCAAAAGAGCTCGGCCGATACATCAGCGCGGCAATCGCCTTCTCGATGCGGTCGCGCGTGCCTTCCTTCAGGCCGGCCGTTCCATTGATGAAGTTCGACACCGTGCCGATGGAGACACCGGCGGTTCGTGCGACATCCGCTATGGTCGGGCGCTTGCGTTGCAATGGCGGAGTTCCAATTGAAGCGTTTCAAAACGGTAGCAGCGAAAATGCGATGCCTCAACGGAATTATCTTCTAAAATCAAAGAGAGAATTCTTCTAGATTGGAAGATTAATTCAGAAATAGAGCGGATACTGGGCTTCTCTTTCCAAGATTGAACAATTTCAAATTTTTTGGCGAAAGATTGTGCAAGCGAATTTCCTGCACTTCATTCGATCGCCCGGGCTTGATCGGACGGTCGTGGCATGCCCCCGGCCCGTTAGATCAGCAACAGGCCCTTCATGCTGGCGTATCCCTTGCGCCCGATGATGATGTGGTCGTGCACCGCGATGCCCAGCCGCTTGCCCGCCTCGATGATCTCCTTCGTCATTTCGATATCGGCTCGTGAGGGTGTGGGGTCGCCTGACGGGTGATTGTGGACCAGGATGATGGCGGTGGCCGAGAGTTCGAGGGCGCGCCTGACCACCTCGCGCGGGTAGACGGGCGTATGGTCGACGGTGCCTGTCTGCTGAACCTCGTCGGCGATCAGCGCGTTCTTCTTGTCGAGGAACAGGATGCGGAACTGCTCGCGCGCCTCGAAGGCCATGACCGACCGGCAATAGGCAAGAAGCTGTGTCCAGGACGAGAGGACTTCGCGACTCTGCACCTCTCCGCGCGCCATGCGCTGCGCGGTTGCCGCGACGATCTTGAGATCGAGCGCCACCGCAGGGCCAATGCCCTTGACTTCCTGCAGGAGGCCAACCGGCGCCCCGAGCACTTCGGCCAGCGTGCCGAAGCGCGCCAGCAGCGCCTTGGCCGCCGGTTTGGTGTCGGCACGAGGGATCAGGCGAAAAAGCAGAAGTTCCAGAAGTTCGTAATCGGGCAGGGCGTCCGGGCCCGCCAGGGCAAAACGCTCGCGCAGTCGGTCGCGGTGACCGAGGTAATGGGGCTTTTCGTCGAGCGTCGCCTTGGCTTTCGCCGCAGGCCGCATCGGCGCTTCGGAGAAGAAACTCCGCTCGTCGTCGTCGTTTGTGTTCCCCATACACCGCCCACCTTGCTCCAGCGCAGACATTAGAACCGTTCTGGCCGGGATTGAAACAGTTCTGTTCCCCGATCGCGAGACGATCCACGGCAGATCGTGGCAGCTCCCGCTGTCAGTCTATGGCTTCCCTATACGGCAAGATGAAACCACGATTGCGCAACAAAACTTAACATCACTTAACGCATGCGGCCACTTTCACCTGACATGTTGGCGCCATCGGAGGCTCGTGGCCTCGTTATACTGGAGCGCGCATGTTCGCCAAAATCGACTCTGGACTATTTGCCGGCCGGGCATCTCTCGCGGCCATGGCAATCCTGCTTTCGACGCATTCGGAGGGCGCGCTGGCGGCAGACGCCATTGCCGTGAATTCCGATGATTTTACCCTGCCGCCCGAGCCTTCCCGTTTCGGGCGTTTCGAACAGAAGCTGGCCGACTGGCATGTCGTGCTCGGCGGCGGGGCCATCATCGTCCCCAAATACGAGGGCAGCGATGAGTTCAAGATCATGCCGGTGCCTTTCGTCACGGCGACATTCCTCGACACGGTGACGATCGATCCGACAGGTGCCAACATCGCCGTCTATGGACAAGGACCGTTCGCGTTCAGCGCGCGGCTTGGCTATGAGATGGGCCGCAAGGAAGACGACTCCGACCATCTGCGCGGCTTGGGGGATGTCGACATGGGCGCGACGGTCGGCGTGAAGGCAGCGGCGAAGTTCGGTCCAGCCGAAATATTCGCGCAGCTGGACAAGACCATCGGCGGCAGCGATGGCCTGGAGGGCAGGGTGGGGATCGAGGTGACCCGGCCTCTGTCTCAATCGTTGATGATCGGCGCCAGCGCGTCCGCCGTCTTTGCCGACGAAAATTACATGCAGGCCTATTTTGGCGTCACGCCCGAACAATCGGCTCGCTCGGGGCTGGCGCGCTATGATGCCGGCGCCGGTTTGAAGCGCGCCGATTTTTCGATTTCCGCCACATATATGCTCGACGAGAACTGGATGGTGCGCGGCGAAGCGGGGGTCGGCGTTCTCTTGGGTGACGCTGCCGACAGCCCCGTTGTCGTCGAAAAGATCCAGCCTTCAGGGATGCTTCTCGTCGGATATCGGTTCTGACGCCTACCAGGCACCAAATGCAGGCTAGACAAACTCCGGAATGGCACAGCAACGGCACCAAAGCGATTTGAGCGCCGAATCCAGGTCGGCAAGGCAAGGTTCGCGCATCCTCATTGTCGAAGACGATCTTGAGATCGCACGCATGCTGGGCGAGACGCTCACCGACAACGGCATGATCGTGGAAATTGCCGAGAGCGGCGTCCAGATGAATGCCGCGCTTCGCAACCAGAAATTCGATCTCATCGTGCTCGATGTCATGCTGCCGGGCGAAAACGGTCTCAACATCTGTCGCCGTCTTCGTGCCGGAACCAACATTCCGATCCTGATGCTGACCGCGCTCGGTGAGGAAATCGACCGCATCTTCGGGCTGGAAATCGGCGCGGACGACTATGTGACGAAACCGTTCAGCGCACGCGAACTGACGGCCAGGATACGGGCGCTGCTGCGCCGTACAGCCTATGCTCCAGACGAGCGGGACTGGTCGAACGTGCTTCGTTTCAACGGCTGGCGCCTCGATCCCATACGACGGCAATTGCATGACCCCAACAATGCGCGGGTTACGACCACGACGCATGAATTCGACCTGTTGCTTGCGTTTTGTCGCAATGCAGGCCGGGTTCTCTCGCGCGAGGAACTTCTGGGCGTAACCCATGCCGGGCTCGCGGGGCCGATCGAGCGTAGCGTCGATGTCCATATCAGTCGAATCCGCAGGAAGATCGAAAAGGATGCGCGCGATCCGGTGCTTTTGAGGACTGTTCGGTTGGGTGGCTACATCTTCACCGCGACGGTGGAGGAAGCATGAGGGGTTTCATCCGCCGTTTCTTGCCACAGTCCGTGCGTGGGCAGTTTGTGGCAATCATTTTCATCGCGGTGATCGTGATCATGTTCGTCGGTTCGGTCGTCGAGATTTTCATAGAGAACGTCGACCTTCCCGCCGCGGAAGATAACGCAAGGCGTGCGGCCGTTGTTGCTGCCTTGTTGCAAGAAACGCCGGCGGAGGCGCGTGGGGCAATTCTGGCGACAGCAAAGCGGGCCGGCTTTGATTTCGAGATATTGCCCAAGGACCAGATACGCGGCATTCCCCAGTCCTATCTGCAATGGCGAAGTGTCGAATGGCTTTTGCGTATCGACAGGGGGACGGTTGATGGACGCTGGCTAAGGATCGGCGGCCGATACGCATTTGTCATCGATTTGGACCAGCAGGACGTCCTGGCCCATTTCGGCATGCCCGATTCCTGGCTGACATCGGGCCTCGTCCGTGCCTCGTTCTACAGGTTCATGGCTTTCGTCGCCTTGCCCGTGCTGATCTGGCTGTTTGCGGTTTGGGCCGTGACGGATCCATTGAAGCGCATCTCGGCAGCAGTCGGTTCGGCCGAGATCGAGAATGGCGAACAGCTCTTCGTCGAACACGGCTCCATTGAAATGGTGGGCTTGGCGCGCGCCCTGAACAGGATGAGGACGCGCATCCGCACCATGATCGAAAATCGCACGCGCATGTTGCGCAGCGTCAGTCATGATCTGCGCACGCCGTTGACGCGGCTGCGGCTTCGCGCCGAGCGTATGGATGATGGCCCAATCCGAACCGCAATCCTGTCCGATGTCCAGCACATCGAAATCTTGATCGACGAGACCCTGACCTATCTGCGCAACGATGTTTCGACGGAGAAGCTGCAGCGCGCCGACATTGCCAGCGTTCTGCAAACCGTCTGCGCCGAATTCTCCGATGTCGGATTTCCTGTCTCATATTCCGGGCCGGACCGGCTCCTGGGCTGGTGCAAGCCCAATGCATTGGCGCGTGCGATCGCCAATCTCTGCGACAACGGGGTCAAATTCGCTGGCCACGTCACGGTCGCATTGACGGCGACCGGCACGGCGGCGCGCATCACGGTAGGGGACGACGGGCCGGGTATTCCGATGACGGTACGTGCTCGTGTTTTCGAACCATTCTTCAAGGAAGATGCGTCGCGCGGCATTGCATCGAAGCATGGCTTCGGTCTGGGCCTCTCGATCGTTGCCGACATCGTCCAGGGTCACGGCGGCAGGATCGAATTGGAGGACAACCAGCCCAGCGGACTGGTCGTCACCATCGACCTGCCGAATGCCGCGGATTTGCAGTCGGCATAGACGGCCTCCTGCCGGGTAGATGCGCCGCTAGGCCGGCAGGCCGGGGCGATCGAGCTTTTTGGGCGACAGCGTGAAAATCTCGCACCCTGTGTCGGTCACGCCGATCGTGTGCTCGTACTGCGCCGACAGCGAGCGGTCGCGCGTCACCGCGGTCCAGCCGTCCGACAGAACCTTCACATGCGGCCTGCCCAGATTGATCATCGGCTCGATGGTGAAGATCATGCCTGGCCGCATCTCGACGCCCTCATTGGCGCTGCCGTAATGCAGGATGTTCGGCGCGTCATGGAACAGCTGGCCGACGCCGTGGCCGCAGAAGTCGCGCACCACCGAGCAGCGCTCGCCTTCGGCAAAGGTCTGGATGGCGGCGCCGATGGCGCCGGTGCGGGCTCCCGGCCTGACCGCCGCAATGCCGCGCATCAGGCATTCATGCGTGACTTCGAGCAGGCGCTCGGCGGCGCGCTTGATCGTGCCGACCGGATACATGCGCGAAGAATCGCCGTGCCAGCCGTCGAGGATGTAGGTGACGTCGATGTTGACGATGTCGCCATCCTTGAGCGGCTTGTTGTCGGGAATGCCATGGCAGACGACATGGTTGATCGAGGTGCAGGACGATTTCGTGTAGCCGCGATAGTTGAGCGTCGCCGGCAGCGCGCCGTGGTCCATGCCGAATTCGAAGACGAAGCGGTCTATTGCTTCGGTGGTGACGCCGGGCTGGACCATCGGCACCAGCTCGTCGAGGCAGCGTGCGGTGAGATCGCATGCCTTGCGCATGCCGGCAAAGCCGTCCTCGCCATAGAGGCGGATCTGGCCGGTATTTCTGAGCGGGGCCGTGGCGGCGTCGAGATAGGTGACCATTTTGTCCGTGTAGCGGGTAGGGCTCTGCAGGAGAGCCAGCGTGAAAATTTCCCCAGATTTGGCACTTGAGGGCAAAAGGTTCAAGGAAGAACTGTTTGATGCAGCCGCGCGCTTCCGGATATTTGCCTCGCATCGGCGATGTCTTGCCGGTTTTTGCCCGGTTTGCTTCCCTTTCCGGCCGTGGTGCGTTAGGGCGGGTGATGTTTTCGAGATCGCGTCCCTTCGGGGCGGCCAGGCAAACCGGATGGCCTGAAGCGCCGCTGACGGCAGCGTGCTCATGCCTGATGCGCATGGTGCTGCTGGCGATGCTGTGCTTCGGCCTGCCGGCGGCGTCAGCCTTTGCGGGGTCTGCGCCAAGCGGTGCCAGTGTCGGTGTCGAGCGGTCGGGCGAGGTGGCGGCGCTGCTGCGTGTCACCGGCAAGGCGCAAGCGCTGGAAGTTCGTGCCGGCCGTCCGCTCCTGGTCAAGTTCGCCGGCGGCCATCCCGCGCTTCCGGTCCCCGACGCTGTTTTTCTTTGGGCCGAAGGAACATCGCAAAGAGCGATGGTTTCGGGATATGGGGCCGCCTCGGTTCCCGGGGCGCGCACCAACCAGCCGCGCGCACCGCCGACCATCACGGCCTGAGCGGTGCAGAACCGTACCCTTCACCTCATCGTTATTCCTGTTTGCGTCGTGATCGTGCGGCGGCTGTCGGCCGCGCAGCGGTCGCGCGGCGCGTCTTTTTCCGGATCATTTCAATGCAACAACGCATCAAGACTTTCAAAACCCTGTCGCGCGCGGCCTCGGCTGCCATGTTCCTCTCCGTCCAGGCGCTCATCTGCATCGGAACCGTCTATTGGGCGGTTGCCGAGACGCTCGGCCTGTCGGCGATGGCGGCCCTTGTTCTCGGCGGCATCTTCGCCGTGCCGACGGTATTTGTACTGATCACCGCCATTCGCATGGCCTTCGACGCGGAGACGGATTCGGCGAACCAGTGAGCATATGGCACCCAGGACAGATCTCGGATGCGCGATTTCTTTGGCGCGATGTGGCGGCCCGCGACCCAAGTGACGACACATTTCTGAGCCAAAAGCCGGTCAAAGCAACTTTTGACGACGAACGGCGTTGCCTCGGCGACGCCGTTCGGGAGACAGGAAATGGATAGACTGCAATTCGAGGTGCCGGTGCGCATAGCGCCTGGATCCGGTCTGCCAGTCGAGGAGATCTATGGCGTCGAACAGGCGCTCGATTTTCTCCAGGACTGGCCTGCGCGCCGTCAGGGCCCGATCTATCAGAAAGCGTTCAACGCCTGCTTTGGCGCCACGGTGGAGGTGGTCAAGACCGAGGATGCGTGCCGGGCCTTCATGGCGTTTTGCCGGGCGAGCGGACTGATGGCCAGGGATATGATGACGCCGCGCAAGCGCGGCGGTGAGGCGAGGGCGTTCCAGGCGTAAGGCCGTCGCCCGTTTCGCCTGGCTCGATTGGCACGCCAACGAACGCGGTTGAACGCCCATGAGGATCTCGCACGCGCCTGCGCGGGTCTCGTCCGCGATGACTGCACCAGGATGCACCATCGTCGGCGCCGTTAAGCTTCCGTTTCCATCTTCCCGGCTATGCCATTGCTTGTTGGCAGTGGTTGATTCGTTGCATCAGTCTCATGGTTCGGAAGATGTCTCCAGAAAAAGTTCGTGCATTCCCGATCGACCGTCAGGTATTCTTGGTTCGAGAGGTTGCTGCCAAGCTCGGCAATCTGCATGGCGAGACCGCCACCTCCTTCTGGAGGGCCAAAGCGTCGGAGTTGCTCGATCTTGTGGTCGGATCCGGCAGGGACAGAACGGCAGCCAGCGATGAAGTGCGCAGGTTTTTCCTGGCCGTGCAGCGAGAGATGTTGGCTGATACGGTCGCGGAGTCGATGCCAATTCTTTCCGCTTGAAGCAAATCCTGAACCTCCATCCTCCACACATGCATCAGTAATTTGTAAATACGCTTACTCCGGTGTGTTTTTCGGAGACCCGGTCGTTGTTCGCGCGGTCTCGGCTGCGAATCCGGCAATTTCCCGCCGGCCTTGAGGGGCGGCCCACTCTGAGACATCGATGCGCTTGCGCGTTGGTCAGCCAGCGAAACACTTCTTTTTTGAAGCCAATGGACCACTGCTCAAAAATGCAACGAACTTTTTAGCCATTCGTTCATCTATGCGTGCTTTCTAATTTAAACCATGGCCTTGAGTAGCTTCACCCGTGTTCGGCTTGTAATGGACGCCATGCGCCGCAGCACGGGCGCGAATGTCGCTACGATTTTTGCCTTGACCTTGCCGGTCGTTGTCGGCGCTGCGGGCTTCGGCGTCGAGACCTCCTATTGGTACTACAACAGCCTGAGATTGCAGGCGACGGCCGATGCAGCCGCTTATGCCGGTGCGCTCGAACAGATCTCGGGTTCCGACAAGCCGACGATCGTCGCGGCCGCGACCCAGTCCGCGGCGTCGAACGGACTGGGCTCGGGCACGATCGTCGTCAATACGCCCCCAGCGTCCGGACCGAATACGGCAAAAAAAGCGGTCGAGGTGATCGTAGGCCAGAAGCTCGACCGGATGTTCACCCTGATCTTTACACAGGAAAAGGTTCCCGAACAGGCGAGGGCGGTGGCCGTCATTACCGATGCCTCGAGTGCCTGCATGCTCGCGCTCGATCCATCCGCTTCGCAGGCAGTGCTGTTTTCCGGCAGTACCAGCGTTAAGCTGAGCGGCTGCTCGGTCATGTCCAATTCGATCGCCTCGGACGCCATCAAGCTTCAGGGCTCGGCCGGTCTGCAGGCCGATTGCCTGATATCGGCGGGCGGTGTCTCTCTCAGCAATCCCGTCAGGACCGTCTGCGCGGCCCCGATCACCCAGGCACTGCCTGCCGGCGATCCCTTTGTCGACCTGCCGGCCCCGGTGGCCGGGACCACCTGCCAGAACGACAACAAGGCGACGCTCGGTCCAGGCACCTATTGCAGCGGCATGAACCTAAAGGGCAATGTCACGCTTTCGCCCGGCGTCTATGTCGTCCAGGGCAGTTTCAAGATAAACGCCAATGCGGCCATCACTGGCAGCGGGGTGACCATCTTCATGTCGGGCAGCTCGACTGTCAGCATGAATGGCAATGCGTCCGTGAACCTCAGCGCGGCGACTTCGGGCACCTACTCAGGCGTTCTGTTCTACGGCGACAGGACCGGCATGAGTGCATCCAGCACATTCAACGGCACGGCGGACTCGCTTTTGACCGGGGCGATCTATTTCCCCAAGCAGCAAGTGAACTATCTTGGCAACTTCTCGGGCAAGGGCGGCTGCACCAGGGTCGTCGCCAATACGATTCAATGGTCCGGTAATTCAACCATCAATCAGGATTGCTCAAGCCTCGGAGTGCCCAACATTCCAGCCGCGCGGTCCGTGGCACTTTCCGAGTAGCCCCGTGGGGCGCCGATCGATGCCGAACCTTGGCGATGATTCGGGCGTTGCGGCGGTCGAGTTCGCGATGGTGCTGCCCATTCTGTGCCTGGTGCTGCTTGGTATTCTGGACGGCTGGTCCTACGTAACGAGTTCACTGTCGATGCGCGCCGGTGTGAAGACCGCCGCGAACCTGGTCATGAGCGGATCGACCGATGATGCGGCGACCCAAGCTCTTGCCATTGCGAGCTGGGAAAATCGGCCGGAGGACGGTCAGGTCACGCTAAGCCGCATCCGTATGTGCGGGGCGACGGTGGTCGACGTGTCCACCATGTGCAGTGGGCCGAAGGTGCCGGCGGTCTATGTCCAGATACATGCATCGGGCACCTGGGTGCCGCCAATTGCCTTCGGCCCATTTGCCACTTCCACTGTAATCGGTCACCAGGAGATGATCCGTGTCCGCTAGGGTAAGCGCGTTCCGGCAGGATCGATCGGGCGGGGCCGGGCTGGAGTTCGCGCTAATCGCCCCCTTCCTCGTCATGCTGCTGTTCGGGATCTTCGCTTTTGGCTGGTCGATGCACTCGGTCTCCAGTGTTCGCTATACGCTGGAGACGTCAGCGCGCTCGCTGCAGCTTAAGAACACGCTGACCCAGGCCGACATTCAATCGATCGCCACGCAGAAATTGCAGGCCTTGGGGTTTAAGGACGTGAACGTCACCATCGCCATCGACCCGGTGAGCGGCGGCTTCCGCATGGCGCATCTGACCGCGGCCTATGCCTTCGTCATCGACTTTCCCTACTTCAGTTCCTTCCCCATCAACTACGCGACAACCGTTACCGTGCCGCTGCTTGGCAGCGGCTAGGCTGTGGCCTGATAGCCTCGCGCGCTGGGGCTCTGCTTACTTGTACGCCTTGAGCGCGATCAGACCACCGAGAATGGTTATCGCCATGAGGATCAGCGCCCACGACACAATGTTGTGTGACAGACGCCTCCGGCGACTGCGCAGGGCCCGGTCCCGCCAGCGCTTGGCCTGATCAGCCCCTGTTTTTTGTCGATCCACATCCTTCTCCACGAGCAGAATGCGACTCATGCCGGCTGGTGTCCAGATCGGCACCGGTTTTGGCGGTCACGATGCAAGCTTGGCACTCAGCCTGCTTTTGATGGCACGGGGCTAGATAATATATTTCGTAGTGCTAATATTAAGGTGACGCTAGGTCATGTCCGACCATCTGTCGGGTGCAATATGGGGGTTCCAATGAGAGTGGCTGTATTTTGCGTGGCTGTCGTTTTCGCTACGGCTGGTGTCGCTGTTGCCAAGGAAAAGAAGGTGGCGGTCAGTGACGCCGCCGCCTTGTGTTCCACCAATCCGTCAGCCAAGAAGCCCGTTCCAAATCTGGACTGCGGTTTCACCGGAACCGCCAAACCGGAAGATAGCGGCGCAAAGGCAGAGCCGCGCCTCGGGTACGACTCCAACCCGTGGATTGTAACAGGCTTTTGACTTCGCATGGCGAATGCCGGTTGAAGCGCTGAAGAGAGTCGTCTTGACCGATGGGCGCCGCCCCCTGGGAGTGGAACGCAAGGGTCGGGCGCCGTTGAGAAGAAGGATGCGCAAATGGCCGCCTATCTGATCGCGGATGTAGACATAAAGGACGCTGCCGTGTTCGAGGAATACCGGCGGGATGTGCCGGCCACCGAGGAGCGTTATGGTGGGAAATATCTAGGTCGTGGCGGTGCGACCAAGGTTTTGGAAGGTGATTGGGAGCCACACCGTTTGGTTATTATCGAATTTCCCGACATGACGTCATTGATGGGCTGGTACAATTCGCCGGAATACGCGCGCCTTATCGAAATCCGTAAGCGTTGCGCCAACACCAGGATAATTGCGCTTGAGGGGGTTGCAACACCCACTCTTTGACCGTGGTGGCTCGCCTTCGCCTTCATCAGGCAGAATCCGGCTTTTTGCCCGAATCCGCACACCCGCGAAGTCAGCTGTTTAAAGCCGGGAAACCAGGCAATAAATACGGGCTTACCACCACTGCGGGGCTTTCTCATCATCGCAGTGCCGAGAACCCGACTCGACCGTGCAATTGAAAAGCCCGCCACGGGGGCGACCTGCGGCGGGCTCTTGGAGCGGCTACATCCCTGAGGAATCGACCACTTTGTAGCAGGATTATGACCCGTGCGACCGCGTTGGCCTATGGTGTGATCGCGGAAGACAGGTCTTCGTTGAAGATAACGGCAGAGAGCTTCCCAGTGGCGGGCCATAGGGCAATCCCAGGTGCGGACCTCTGGATTGCCCATTTTTCTTGGAACCGTCGTGCCGCAGCGAAGTTCGGTACCAAAGGGACATTCCGAAATGGAGTTGATCATGAAACAGGTTCTTTTCGCTTCAGCCATTATGGCACTGTCAACTGGCCTCGCATTTGCGCAATCGACCGACACGACCACAGGCGGATCGTCGACCTCGACAACCAAGACCATGCCGAGCACTACGACCGATCAGGGGACGGATTCGACCACCACGAGTGGAACGAACTCGAACTCCGCCAAGGACTGCGCTCCGGGTCAACAAACTGGCAGCGCCAAGCAGGCCGCCCCAGGTCAACAGGACACCGATGCTAACTCGGCTGCTCCTGGTCAGATGAAAAAGACCACGGAAGGCTGCTGACCTGCCTTTGGACTGTCCCAGGTTGATGCATAGCGGTCGATTCTCAGGATGTAGCCGCTTTCGAAAAGCCTGTCGTGCTAGGCCGCCAAGGCGGGTTCGCCTCGCTGAAGGACTTCTGGGAGGTCCAATGAGGGTGCGCCTAGACACCCTTTCAGCCGCCATTTATGTTAGACATCTCTAAAGTGCAGATGAGCCGCTCGGCTTCAGAGTGCGCCAAGGGCCTGCATTCGAGCTCTAACTTGTTGTGCTTTTTCATCCGGGGGGACACCAGTATGACAAGCGAACGTCAGCACGAATACGAACTGGGGCATTCGGAGAGAGAACTGAAAAGGCTGGCGACGCAGGCGACATTGGTTGACCCGATGACACGGGATTACCTGCGGCGAGCTGGTCTCCGAGCGGGAATGCATGTCCTTGACGTGGGGAGCGGCGCCGGGGATGTCGCCTTTCTCGCGGCTGATGTTGTCGGACCCACAGGTCTTGTCCTCGGCTCTGACAGGTCGGCGGAGGCTCTTGACGCTGCTCGGGCGAGAGCCGCGCAACGTGGTTTGGAGAATGTAATCTTCCACCAATGTGATCCTGCCACCTTCACTTTCGATGTATCGTTCGACGCTATCGTGGGCCGATACGTATTAATGTTCTCGCCCGATCCCGTCGAAATGTTGAGGGGCGTTGCGCGGCACCTTGCTCCCGGCGGCGTGATAGTATTCCACGAAGTCGATTGGACCGGCGCTGCCTCATTTCCCTCCGTCCCGACCTACGACAACTGCTTTCGATGTATCGTTGAGACATTTCGTCGGGTAGGGACCAACCCAAACATGGGCCTGCAACTCCATTCGACCTTCCTCAAAGCCGGGCTGCCGGCCCCTAGCATGGCGGTAAGTGCTCTAGCCGGAGGTGGATCAGACAGTCTGAGCGGCATTGATCTGATCTCCGATCTCGCAGCGATCATGGCTCCGGTCATGGAGCAGATGGGCGTTATCACAGCTTCAGAACTCGGTCCCGAGACGCTTCAAGATCGAATTCGCGCAGAGGTTTATGCAAGCGCAAGCGTGGTGGTCGGCCGATATGAGGTGGGTGCCTGGTCGCGACGAATGTAAGCACCATGATCATGCCTATGCCTTCTACGTCGCTTTCCTCGCCGAGCCGCCGCTTGATGTCACGGGCGGCGCTCGTGCGGGATATCGGCCCTCCAGCATTCAGCCCACGATGACCTGAAAGCCGGCCCATCGCCTCCTGACAGTCAATCTCAGGGTCACTCGCGCTCATGGTGCGTTGATCATGCGTTTCCTTCCACAGTGCTGTCCTCGTCCAATGCATGCGGAACCGGCAGATACGCATTAGCGACAGCCAATCGCCCACTATCGTTCGGATGGTCCGCCCTCGTGAGCCCCATTTCTTCCGCCACGCCCGACAGGGGCTCTTGGACCCTCGGGTCAAGCGCTGGGTTACGTTTCGTAGCATCAGGGCCGCCCGTAGGAGCATTACCAGAAGGTCCGCGCGGGAAAGGTCGGCGGGCGGGTTCTTTGTTAAAATCGCCCGGCAGCCCGAAAAAAGTTTTCCAGACCGGTGCGGATTTGTTCCCAACCCCACTACTGCTGCTCGGGCATTTCAGTATTTTCCTGAGGGTCTTTTTTCACGCCTGGGCTGGGTGACGTGTCCGCTGGCGCATTACCGCCCTGGTTTTGCTCAGGAGCACGCTTGAACGGTGCCGTCTGCCAAGAGCCGTTCGATAAAGGCGTGAGTACAAAGAATGCTATCAGGCCTAGAAAAAGGACGGCGATAACCGCCACGCCCCACGCCATGAGTCTTCGCGTGCCACGCTGTTCTTGCCTGCGAGATAGATTGTCCGCCATTGCTCCGGCCTTTCGTGACGTGGCGCTGGTGAGCAACGCGCCTTCCCGAACTCGGTTCCGCCCGTCGTCCGACATCAGGCTTCGCCTTGAGGCGGCTTCCCGTCGCAGTGACGGTCTGCGGTTTCTGCTTTCTGCTCCGGGGGTGGCCTCTCCGCTCGAATCACCGGTTCCAGGTCGTTGGGAAAATTGGGCGCGTCGACTGGCAGTTTCGGCAGCAAATCTTTTTCGTCCGGTGATAGCGACGGAAGTATCTCTGCCACCTCGGCCAGGATGTCGTTTACGATCCCGTTCATTGCGTGCCTGCTGCGAAAATATCTCCTCTCGAACTTCGCTATTGCATCAAAGTTCCGGCCCATAAGGATGCTTCGTCATTCAGTGGCACGGGACAGGACCGGTGAATTGGCCAATGTTCGAACCCTGCTGGTGATCTGATTTCCATCCAAGGTTTGGCCCGCTGCCGAACGGTGGGGGCTTTTTTATGTATTAGCGGAACCTGATATGTCGAGGCGGGTTGGAAATGGCGGCAGCGTCCCCCGCTGCCGGGCCGAGGCTCCAAGCCCCGGCCGGGTCCGCCTCTGCCCGCCAGTGGGGGCGGACCCACTGGAACAAGCTCCGAAAAGGAGGTTTGGATCGCGCTCGGTTCCCCTGGCGGAGCAGAACATCGGAAGGCCGTCACTGCTCCCTCAGGGCGACAAAATTGATGGGAACATTTTAGCAAACTGTAAATTGAAGGTTCTTCTGCAGGAGGCCAAACTGTCCCAGCGGAGCGTCGACAAAGACCGGTTGGAGCGCGCAGACCGTGAGGCAAAGATTGCTAACGCGGCCGAGAGAGAGGCGCGAGATACAAAAACTGCCCGACTTCGAGAACAACGCCTTGCTGCCGAAGCCAAGGCTTCACAAATCAAGAAAGGTCGATCCGGGTGCTAGGTCGCTTTAGCCGCTGATGCTCGCGCTCGATGCTCGGCTGCTTGATCGGGCCGACTACGGTCGCTTGCCAGCCCGATGGCGATGAGGAATATAATCCTTCCGTTGCGGCGATCCCCTCAAACGGAGTTCGCACAAATGGCCCGATCGAAACCTTCCAAGCAGTTATCACAGGTTGAATCGAGCGCTTTCTGGTGGCAGCGGAAGCGCTGCACCTGAGCATCGTCAAGCCGTTCATATCGCCGCTCTGCGACCACTACAGACAGACACGCGTCTTACATGAGGTGCTTTTGAAAGCCGTGCGGGATGTGACCGGAAGGGAAGTCGAGTTCATCCGGTGGAACACTACTGGGCCGGTGCTACCCACTTAAGGCCTGACGTGTCGGTTAGTCCTTCTAGCAGCTTGCGCGACTCTGCGATTGTGCGGCGCGTCTCCGCGATGGCCGAAAGCATGTTGTCTGCCTCAGCGACCGCATGTCGCTGGCGTCGGTGCGCCGCCATAATGAATAGCTCTAAGGCGATGTCCTCATCCATCGGGCAGTTCACGCACCCACTCGAACGTGACCTTCACGGTGAATAGCGGCTTGCTGGTGTGGTCGCGGACACGGATGGCAACTTTCCTGAAAGTTTCCGGCATCTGGTCTTTGGCTATTTCGAGTAACGCTGTTGCTGCCTCATCTTCAGCGGCTTTCCGGCTTTTAAGCTCGGTGCCTTCAGGGTCGGGAAACACTTCGCCATCGTCCGTTAGATCAAAGAAGAAGCGGGCCATATGGCCTTAATTCCTAACCCCGAAAAAGGTTTCCTTGTTGCTACTTGCTGGTTATCCAGTCCACCAAGCCAACTTCGATCTGCTCGCACCCGACATATTCGCGGACCAAGCATGAGGACATTGACGCGCTGCTCTGGTCGTTCCTACCGGAAGAAGTATTGGAAGAGGCGGTCAACGCTTCGGAAGGCGGCGCAGCCTGAACTGTCGCGTTTGGCCCGCTACCTCACGGTGGCGGGCTTTTCTCAGTCACGTTGATTCGGTTTGTGCGCGAACGTCCGCTGAAATTCGCTGCGCTTATTCGACGCTTATGTGACGAATGGGGTACAGATTCGGCTAAGTCGTTGAAAGATCTGGTACGCCCAAGGGGAATCGAACCCCTGTTACCGCCGTGAAAGGGCGGTGTCCTAACCGCTAGACGATGGGCGCGCTCAGACGAAGCGGCTTATACTGGCGTTGTGCGCAACCGGCAACCCGTCAGGTGCCACCTTGGACAACTTTTTTCCGGGCCTGCCAAATCAACGATTTCCCGAAGTTGGCGAGCTTGACGATTAGCGGGGACGCCGCATCGCTCTGCTCCGGAATGATGAAGTTGGGAAGGCTTCGGCCAATCCGATATTCGGGATGCCCAACGGAACGATCTTGGCCGCCAGCCGATCTCAGATCCGCGCTAGCCGTCACCGCCGCTGCGCCGGCGGCAGCGCCAGTTCCAGTCGCGCTCGGGGCCGACGTCGACGTGAACTGATTCTGTGTGGCAGTAGGTGCCGACGCCGCCGCGGCCGGGCATGCTTCTGATGTAGCTCGCCAGTTCCCATTTCGAAACGCCGGGCACCTGGATGTCGGCGGCGGCGCAATACATGTGCAGCGAATTTTTGGCGCCGTTGGCGCGCCGGTTGCGGGCCGGGTCGCGATAGCCTGACGTCACCGTCATCTTGCGGCCGTAGTGGCCTTCGATCGTCTTCAGCACACGCACCAGCGACGGCTTCAGGCAGGCCACGTCGACGCTCTCGTTCTGCTTGAGCAGCCCGTTGGGCGCCAACCGGGCCATGCCGGCGGCTGACGCAACCTGATAGGAGCCGCCGATTGGCCCCTCATCCTCGTTGAGGTCGACGTCGCTTTCGTCATCGAGGCCGGACTTGCGCTTGATCTCGAACAGGGCCGTTTGGCGCACGCCGGGCAGGGCATCGCTGCCAGTGACGTGGCCGGTATCGCCGCCGAGCGAAGCCAGCTGCACCGGCTTGGCCGTGGAACTGGCCGAGGCAAGCGTGATGATCGGCTTTGCCGCTGCTGGCGCCGCTTTTGCCTGCGCCGGGGGCTGCTCGCCCGTCCGGGCGTTGCTGATGATGGGGGCTGGTGTCGCCGAGGCTGGCGTTGCGCCAAACATCGAGGCGAGGAAGCCTTTCTTCTTTGGTGCTTCGGCCTGCGGCATCTCGCCAGCTGTCACATAGACCGGGTTGTTCATGGCCGGAACGGCAGCGGGCTTCGGCGCCGCCACGTCGCCGTCGACCGCGGCAATCTGCTGGGCGACCGCGTCGGTTTGGCGCGCGGTCTGTGCCTGCTGCGTCAGCGATTGCGGCGTGTTTCCAACGATGGTTTCGGCGCCCGCCGGCGTGGTCAGCGGAAAGGCAGCTCCCGGTTTGGACATAGGCACGTAGGCGACTTTTTCAGGCAGCGCCGTATCGCTTGCCGTCATCACCGTCGTCTGCTCGGTCGTGATATCAGACGAATCGGAGGCGATCGCCTTGCCGCTGGAGGCCGCGTTTATGTCCGATGCGGTGGCATTGTAACCGGGCATTCCGACCGACATTGTCGGGTCGCCAGCCGAAGTGCAGGAGGCCAGAAGCAAGGAGCAGAGCGCTGCCACAATGGCGCGGCGTTCTCCCTTTGCGAGGCTCCATCCTGCTGATTTCAAAGTCAAATTCCCCCTCGATGTCCGGTCGGTATATCCTTGGCGCCACACGCATGCGTCGATGCCAGGGTGACCTTTGTCTCCGATCCGGAAACGAGACCTGTGTCAAATCCGCAAGCCTGAAAGTATTTTTGCGGTGATTGCCGAATTACGGCCGCTTGATGGTTGACGACACCATTTCGCCCGCTTTTGGCGGTCCGTCAACTCACCACACATTACAGTCCGTTACACACGTACTTTCACATAGGTGCCGGGAGCATCACCCAAGGTTTTCATATGCTTGCCCGGTTTGCGGGCAGGCACGCGCGTGTTGTCCTTGGCCTCTATCCAGTCTTGCCAGTGCGGCCACCAGGATCCTGGATGGTCGGTGGCATTGGCTATCCACTGGCTGAAGTCGCCCGTCGGCATACCCCCGGTCCAATACTGGTATTTGTTGGATGCCGGCGGATTGACGACACCGGCGATATGGCCCGATCCGGCCATCACATACTCGACTGTGCCGCCGAAATATTTCGAGCCGAGGAACACCGAAAGCGCCGGCGCGATGTGATCTTCCTTGGAGGCGAGGTTGTAGACCGGGATGGTGATGTCGCCGAGCGAGACCGTATGGCCCGCCAGTTCCATCGTGCCTTGCGAAAGGTTGTTCTCGAGATAGCAGTTGCGCAGGTAGAAAGAGTGATTGGCCGCCGCCATGCGGGTGGAATCTGCATTCCAGTAGAGCAGGTCGAAGGGCAGGGGATCCTTGCCGCGCATGTAGTTGTTGACGACATAGGGCCAGATCAGGTCGCCTGAGCGCAGCATGTTGAAGGCGGTCGCCATCTTGGTGCCGTCGAGATAGCCTTTTTCGCTCATCGACTTTTCCACAGCGGCGACCTGTTCTTCGTCGACGAACACTTTCAGGTCGCCGGCATGGGTGAAGTCGACCTGCGTGGTGAAGAACGTAGCCGATTTTATGCGGTCGTCGCCCTCTTGCGCCATCAGCGCCAGTGCCGCCGCCAAAAGCGTGCCGCCGACGCAATAGCCGATCGCGTTGACGTCGCGTTCGCCGGTGGCCTTCTCGACCGTGTCGAGGCCATATTGCAGACCCTCGCGGATATAGGCTTCCCAGCTCTTGGTGCCGTGGCGCTCGTCCGGATTGATCCAGGAGATGACGAACACGGTGTGGCCCTGTTCAACCGCCCAGCGAATGAAGGATTTCTGCGGGTTCAGATCGAGGATGTAGAATTTGTTGATCCATGGCGGGCAGATCAGCAGGGGCCGCTTGAGCACCGTCTCGGTGGCCGGGTCGTACTGGATGATTTCGGCGACGTCGCTGCGGCCGACCACCTTGCCGGGAGTGGTGGCGATGTTCCTGCCGATCTCGAAGGGGGAGTAGTCGGCCTGCCGCAGCTTCAGGTCGCCCTTGCCGGCGGCGATGTCCTCGGCCAGCATCTTCATGCCGCGCACCAGGTTTTCGCCGTTCGAGGCGACGGTTTCACGGAACAGTTCCGGATTGGTCAGGATGAAATTCGACGGCGAGATGGCGTTGGACACCTGCTTGACGTAAAAGCCGGCCTTGTGGCGGGTGTGCTCGTCCAGACCTTCGGCGTGCTCGACCAGATCGGCCGCCCAGCGCGAGGTGACGAGATAGGCCTGCTTGAGGAAATCGAAGAAGGCATTGCGGCCCCATTCCGGGTCGAGGAAGCGCTTGTCCCCGCGCTCCGGCTTGACCGCGTCCTCGGTGTCTTGCGCGGCGTTGCTGGTGCGCTGAATGGCGTTGGCCCAGACCGTCATATAGCCGGAGAACAACCGCGTCTGCGCTTCCAGCGCGCGCTGCGGATCGGCAAGCCAGTATTCGCTGAGCTTGGAAAAGGTCTTCACCATATCGACAACGGGCTCGGCGACATGGTCGCGCACGTCGCCTTTTTCGCGCGGCTCAGCCCAGGCGGAAGCTGCCTTGCCGGCCTGCTCGATCATGCGCGCCATGTTCAGGGCGAAGCGTTCCGGGTCCTTCACCAGATATTGCTCGACGGTCGAAGGCTCGTCATCTTCCGCTTTGCCCGAATCGGGTGTTTTGGACATGGTTGGCGGGGTTCCTCCCGAGGCCTTTTCTTGACATATTAACATGGGACATCCGACCGGGCCAATCTCGCTCTACCTCGGCTGCCAGGGAAACAATATGACGATTAATATTGGCGAGACTGTTTTTTTCGGTGCCGGACGTTTTTGCCGCATCGGCGTGGCGATCGTCCTCATCGGGATTGCCGGGTGCTCGAGCACCAACACGAATGGCCCGACGCCTGTCGCTGCGGGTGCGGGGCCGAAGGATACCGGCACCTTTCCGAACCTGAACATCAAGCCGCAAGTGGCGGCGTCGCAGTTCACCGAAGCCGAGAAGAACGCCAAGCTCGCGCAATTGAAGGCGGATGAGAATGCGCAGGCGGCAAAGGGCGGCGGCCCGAAGGTCGCCAACCAGGCGGCGCTGACGGATCTGGCCAAGAAGCATGGCGACGAAACGCTGAGGCAGATCGAAGCCAAATGCGACCCCACCCTCGACCCTACCTGCAAATAAGTATATAGCGCGCGCCCAACACCCCTTCGCTGTCTGGAACTGCCATGGAAGAATTTCACAAGGTTCGCCGGCTTCCGCCTTACGTGTTCGAGCAGGTCAACCGGCTGAAGGCCAGCGCCCGATCGCGTGGCGCCGACATCATCGACCTCGGCATGGGCAATCCGGACCTGCCGACGCCCAAGGCTATCGTCGACAAATTGTGCGAGGTCGTGCGCGACCCGCGCACGCATCGCTATTCCTCGTCGCGTGGCATTCCGGGCCTGCGTCGCGCCCAGGCCGCCTACTATGGCAGGCGCTTCGGCGTGAAGCTCAACCCCGACACGCAAGTGGTGGCCACGCTTGGCTCCAAGGAAGGCTTCGCCAACATGGCGCAGGCGATCACGGCGCCCGGCGACGTGATCCTGTGCCCGAACCCGACCTATCCGATCCATGCCTTCGGCTTCATCATGTCGGGTGGCGTCATCCGCTCGCTGCAGGTGGAGCCGGACGACGGCTTCATCCCGGCGCTCGAGCGCGGGGTCAAACATTCGATCCCGAAGCCGCTGGCGCTGATCCTCAACTATCCGTCGAACCCGACGGCGCTGGTCGCCTCGCTCGATTTCTACAAGGATGTGGTCGCCTTCGCCAAGAAGAACGACATCATCATCCTGTCCGACCTTGCCTATTCGGAGATCTATTTCGACGGCAATCCGCCGCCTTCGGTGCTGCAGGTGCCTGGCGCGATCGACGTTTGCGTCGAATTCACCTCCATGTCGAAGACCTTCTCCATGCCCGGTTGGCGGATGGGCTTTGCCGTCGGCAACGAGCGGCTGATCTCGGCGCTGACGCGGGTGAAATCCTACCTCGATTACGGCGCCTTCACGCCGATCCAGGTGGCGGCGGCACACGCGCTCAACGGCGACGGCGCCGACATCGCCGAGGTGCGCGATATCTATCACAAGCGCCGCGACGTGATGGTCGATGCCTTCGGCCGCGCTGGCTGGACCATTCCGGCACCGGCGGCATCGATGTTCGCCTGGGCGCCAATCCCGGAGCCGTTCCGACATCTCGGCTCGCTCGAATTCTCCAAGCTGCTCATCGAACATGCCGACGTGGCCGTGGCGCCGGGTGTTGGCTTCGGCGAGCATGGCGACGAATTCGTGCGCGTCGCTCTGGTCGAGAACGAGCACAGGATCCGGCAGGCGGCGCGCAACATCAAGCGCTTCTTGTCGACCAGCGCCAAGCAGCCCAACAATGTCGTGCCGCTCTCCGCTCATCGGTAAGCTTGCCGCAGACGATTTCGATCGAATTTTGAGGGACGTCGCCGGATATGGCTGAAGCATTGCGTGTTGGAATTGCCGGCCTCGGCACCGTTGGCGCGTCGGTGGCGCGCGTGCTGCGCGACAAGGCGGTGGAACTGACCCGCCAGTGCGGCCGCGACGTCATCGTCACCGCCATCTCGGCGCGTGACCCGAAGCGCGATCGCGGCGTCGATCTCAGCTCGGCAGAGTGGTTCGACGATCCGGTCAAGATGGCGCAGACCGCCGAAATCGACGTGTTCGTCGAACTGATCGGCGGCGACGAGGGTCCGTCGCGCTCATCGGTGAAAGCGGCACTCGAAGCCGGCCGTCATGTCGTCACTGCCAACAAGGCGCTGCTGGCCAAGCATGGCGTTGCGCTGGCCGAAATCGCCGAGAAGAAGGGCGTGCTGCTCAACTACGAGGCGGCAGTGGCGGGCGGCATTCCCGTCATCAAGACCATGCGCGAGGCGATGGCCGGCAATTCGGTCACCCGCGTGTTCGGCATCCTCAACGGCACCTGCAACTACATCCTGACGCGCATGGAGGCCGAGGGCATCTCGTTTGATGCTTGCCTGAAGGACGCGCAGCGGCTGGGCTATGCCGAAGCCGATCCGACCTTCGACATCGAGGGCCACGACACCGCGCACAAGCTGTCGATCCTGACCAGCCTTGCCTTTGGCACCAGGATCGCCGCCAATGACATCTACATGGAGGGCATCTCCAACATCACCCAGGCCGACATCCGCGCGGCCGCCGATCTTGGCTACCGGATCAAGTTGCTGGGTGTCGCCCAGCGCACCGAGAGCGGCATCGAGCAGCGCGTGCATCCGACGATGGTGCCGACCGCATCGGTCATCGCGCAGGTGCATGGCGTCACCAATGCGGTGGCGATCGAGACCGACATTCTGGGCGAACTGCTGCTATCAGGCCCCGGTGCCGGCGGCAACGCCACCGCCTCGGCCGTCATCGGCGACATCGCCGACATCGCCAAGAGCCGGCCAGGATTCCAGCATGGTCCGGTCTTCGGACGGCCGGCGAAGGAGCTGAAACCCTACAAGAAGGCGCAGATGCGCAGCCATGCCGGCGGCTACTTCATCCGGCTGACCGTGCATGACCGCATCGGTGTGTTCGCGGCAATAGCCAAGCGCATGGCCGACAGCGATATTTCGCTGGAATCGATCGTCCAGCACGCGGTCAACGGCGAAGCGGCGGCACAAAAAACGGTGATCCTCGTCACCCACGAGACGACCGAGGCCGCCGTGCGCAAGGCCGTCGATGGCATCACCAAGGATGGCCATCTGACCGACAAGCCGCAGGTCATCCGCATCGAGCGGGCAGGGTAGCTTTTGCCCGATAGGCCCCCTGCGGGACAGGGATCCCGCAGGCATTGAGGTCCGGTCTGGTGGGGACAGCCGCCACACGGGAACGAATTGGTGTCGTCGCCGTTCTCTTGGTCAGCAACCAGAGGAACCGCTTCATGGCCGATACCAACAAGCCCGACACCCCTAATATCGACGACATCCAGAAGACGCTGGAAAAGCAGATCGCCGATTTGCGCCGGGAGATCACCAAGATCAACAAGAGCATTTCGGCGCGGGGCGCGGAAATGCTCGATGACGCCAGCGAACAGGCGTCCGAGTTCTACGACACGGCGGCGAACCGCGCGTCGCGAACCGCACAGCAGTTGCGCAGCCAAGCTCAGTCCGTCTCGGAAGTAGCGCGCGAAAACCCCGGTACGACGACTGCCCTGGTCGGCGTGATCGGTTTGCTCGGCTTTATGGCCGGTTTTGCCATAGGTCAGTCGACGAACGATACGTCGCGCCGCTGGTATTGACCACGGCGCGATAGGGCCGGGTTTGCCGGCTCGTTTCCTTGTTTCAGCACATCATTTTTAAGGAGGGCACTGTGGCTTCATCCGCCTTGATCAGCATCCTGATCACATTCCTCGTCATCATCCTCGTTCTCTATCTTGTTCAGCGCCTGCCGCTCGACGGCCGGATGAGGCAGATCGTGCAGGTTATCGTCCTCATAATCGGCATCATTTCGCTGCTCAAATATCTTGCGGTTTTCTAGCGCCGAAGAGTCTAACTTTCGCCTTTCAAGGCCGGCCCGGTTCATTGCGGCCGGCTGGCCTTGTTTCAAAAATGCGTTTTAATCGATTGATATTGCTGACTATTCGATAAATCTTCCGCAGGTCTTGCCGTTGTCATGCTCGTTTGACAAAACAGGCCCGCCTCAGGCGGGGGGCCGCATTGGCAACGAGGAAATCACCAGATGAATGTGGCCCAGAACATCGTCGCCGGCCTTGACCGGATACTCACCATGGAACTGGTGCGCGTCACCGAACGAGCCGCCGTCGCGGCCGCCAGGCTGCGCGGGCGCGGCGACGAAAAGACGGCCGACCAGGTAGCCGTGGATGCCATGCGCCAGGAGCTCAACCGGCTTTCCATCAAGGGCACGGTGGTGATCGGCGAAGGCGAACGGGATGAGGCGCCGATGCTCTACATCGGCGAGGAAGTCGGCACTGGCAAAGGTCCGGCCGTCGATATCGCGCTCGATCCGCTCGAAGGCACGACGATTTGCGCCAAGAACCTGCCCAATGCACTCGCGGTCATCGCGATCGCCGAAAAGGGCAGCCTGCTGTTCGCGCCCGACGTCTACATGGACAAGATCGCCATCGGTCCGGGCTATGCGGACGGCGTCATCGACATCGATGCCTCGGCGGCTGAGAACATCGCCAGCCTCGCTCGGGCCAAGGGCGTCGCTGTATCGGAAATCACCACCTGCATTCTCGACCGGCCGCGCCATGCCAAGCTGATCGATGCCGTGCGCGCCACGGGGGCCGCGATCCGGCTGATCGGCGATGGCGATGTCGCCGGCGTCATCCACACCACGGACCCGGAAGAAACCGGCATCGATATTTATCTGGGCACTGGCGGAGCACCCGAGGGCGTGCTGGCCGCTGCCGCGCTGCGCTGCACCGGCGGCCAGATGCAGGGCAGACTGATCCTCGACACGGCGGAAAAGGTTGCTCGCGCGGCAAAGATGGGTATTTCCAATCCGAAACGGGTCTATCGGACGGAGGACATGGCGCGCGGCGATGTGTTGTTCGCGGCCACCGGTGTCACCGACGGCAACATGCTGGCTGGCGTCAAGTTCGGCCACAATTACATCACCACCCACACGATCGTGCTGCGCTCGTCGTCGCGGACGGTGCGCGAGATCAAGGCCCGCCATCAGGATCTGGATAAGTTCTGACGCTCGCTTGCGAAGCCGCCTTGCAATTGTTAGCCATTCGGGCGCATCCGATGATGGCTGCAGGGATTTGACGATGAAACCGTTCGACTGGCATGCGGATCCGATTTCGCGTGCCACCGCCATCACAAAGTCCTATCGCAACACCCAGAATGTGCGTCGCTTTCTCATCCGGGAATGCGGCAACGCATTCATGTTCGACCGGCCTTTCATGGCCTGGCTCAAGGACGGTGTGGAAAAGACGATGGGCGATGCGGCCGACGAATGGCTTAGGCGACAGGCTGAAAAGCGGAAAGCGCAGTTTTCTTGACCTATTCCGGGACGGCGCACACCCGTGAATCGCATGGCTTTGCCCGCCTTTGGCCTATAGAGCGTCGCGTGAACGTGACGCGGTTGAAATTGTTGCCAATGCAGGTCGTGGCCTCAAAACCGCTGCGCACTTATGGGCGGCATGCATTGTCGTGCGGCCAACGATGAGTTGGCAAAGCGTATGACCGGCGAAAAACGCCTCTTCCTCGATGTCAGGCAGTCGGTATCAGGGGTTTCCTGGGAACATCGGCTGACAGAACGCCAGGACATGATTGCGCTCGCCATCGCGCAAGGCCATGGCGTGCCCGACATCGTCGCGCGGGTGCTTGCCGGCCGTGGTGTCACCGCCGAACAGACCGAGCGGTTTCTCGACCCGACGATCCGCGATCTTCTGCCGGATCCGGCATCGCTGACCGACATGGACAGGGCGGCGGCCCGCATCGCCGCCGCAGTAATGGCCAGGGAAAAGGTGGCGATCTTCGGCGACTATGATGTCGACGGCGCCGCCTCGTCGGCCTTGCTGAAGCGGTTCCTCGCGCATTTCTCGGTGCCGTCGGAAATCTATATCCCGGATCGCATCTTCGAGGGCTATGGTCCCAATCCCGAGGCCATGCGCGAACTGGTTTCGCGCGGCGCGACACTGATCGTCACCGTCGATTGCGGCACCAACAGCGCCGTTTCAGTCGATGCCGCCAACGAGGCCGGGGCCGATGTCGTGGTGCTCGACCACCATCAGGTCGGCGGTGCCTTGCCGGCGGCAATTGCCGTGGTCAATCCCAATCGCGAGGACGACCTTTCCGGGCAAGGCCATCTCTGTGCCGCCGGTGTGGTCTTCCTCGCCCTAGTGCAGACGGCGAGAATCCTGCGCGGCCGCATGGCCGATGCCACACCGCCGGACCTGCTTTCGCTGCTTGATATCGTCGCCTTGGCCACAGTCTGTGACGTGGTGCCGCTGACCGGCGTCAACCGAGCCTTCGTGGTCAAAGGGCTGCAGATGGCGCGCCAGCAGAAGAACGAAGGGCTGGCGGCGCTGGCACGGGTGTCGCGCATCGGCGAGCCGATCAGCACTTTCCATCTGGCCTATCTGATCGGGCCGCGCATCAATGCCGGCGGACGCATCGGCGATGCCGCACTTGGCAGCCGGCTGCTTGCGACCGACGACCCGGTCGAGGCGCGCACCATTGCCGAGACGCTCGACCGGCTCAACCAGGAACGGCAGTTGATGGAGCAGGAGATGCTCGCGGCGGCGCGCGCCGAGGCCGATGCAGAGCTTGCCGGCGGCAATGGCCCGGCTATCGTCGTCACCGCCAACAACAGCTGGCATCCGGGTATTGTCGGCCTGCTCGCTTCGCGATTGAAGGACCACGCCCGCCGGCCGGCCTTCGCCATCGCCTTCAACACTGTGGGCATCGGCACCGGTTCGGGCCGCTCGGTCTCGGGTTTCGACCTCGGCCGGCTGGTGCGCGAGGCGGCCGTTGCGGGGCTGATCGTCAAGGGCGGCGGCCATGGCATGGCGGCGGGCATCACCGTGGAGCGGGCGAAGCTTGGTGAGCTCAGGGCGTTTTTCGAAGAGCGGGCGGCAGCCGACGTGTTCCGCCTGCAGGGCGAGGAAAGCCTGGCCATAGACGGTGCGCTTGCCGCTGAAGGCGCGACGCTCAGCCTGCTTGACGCGCTGGAAAAGGCCGGACCCTTCGGTGCCGGGCACGCTGCCCCCGTTTTCGCGCTGCCGCGCCACCGACTAGCCGATGCGCGGCCGGTCGGCACCAACCACATCCGCGTGGAGCTGCAATCGGAAAGCGGCGGCCGCATCCAGGCGATCGCCTTTCGCGCCGTCGATACCGCGCTTGGCGAATTTCTGTTCAAGAACCGGGGCAAGACGATCCACGTCGCCGGTTCGCTGTCGGGAAATTACTGGAACGGCAACCGCACCGTGCAGTTTCGCATCACCGATGCGGCGCGTGCGTAGGTTTTGATCAGGCGAGAACGGTCTGCAGCCGGGTCAACTCGCCGATCTGGGCCATCGTCGCCTGATAGCCGATGTTGATCGCCTCGTCGGCGCGGTGGAACTCGGTCAGGCCGATATGGCTGAGCTTCGGCTGCAGCGACATATCGGGCGGGTCGCCGGCAAGCCTGGCACGCGAAATGCGGTCCTGGATGATGTTGAAGGCCTCGACCATGACGCCGGTAATGCCGAGCCGCGTCTGATGCGACTGGTGCTCGGCGTCGACCTTGCCGGGCCTTGGTGCGTCCTTTTCGATGACCAGTTCGCCGGCGCTGTGTTTTATCACCGCGGCACGGCCGAACAGATCATAGTGAAGGTTGACCGCCACGACGAGCGGCTGCTCGTACGCGCGGCAGACCGAAACCGGTACGGGGTTGACCAGCGCGCCGTCGACCAGCACGCGGCCATTGCAATTCACCGGCTCGAACACGCCGGGAAGCGCATAGGAGGCGCGCATGGCGGTGATCAATGAGCCGCTCGACAGCCAGATTTCGTGGCCGGTGCGGATTTCGGAGGTGACCGCCACGAACGGCTTGGTCAGGTCCTCGAAACGAATGCCGGCCATGTGCTCGCGCAGCCTTGCATCGAGCTTCATGCCGCCGAACAGGCCGCTGCCGCGCAAATTGAGATCGAGCAGGCCGAAGATGCGGCGCTTGGTCAGGCTGCGGGCGAATTCTTCCAGTTCGTCCAGTTTGCCGGCGAGATAGCAGCCGCCGACCAGCGCGCCGATCGAGGTGCCGGCGATCATCGATACTTCGATGCCGGCTTCGTCGAGCGCGCGCAGCACGCCTATATGCGCCCAGCCGCGGGCGCAACCGCCACCCAAGGCGAGCGAAATGCCTGTTTTCTTCTGGGAGTTCGTTTCGGACGCGCCGCCTGACGAGGACAGGCCGTTGGCCTCCCTTACATCTGGTCTGTTACGCAATGACGCCCACTCGAGCATCATGATCTCCCTTGTCCCACGGCTACTATACGAGCGGGCCGTATCGAAATGATGAATCTGTGTGGTCGGTGTCAGGCAGAAGGTTCAAGCTAGTGGTTTCCGATACGTTTTTTCCGCATCGAACAGCGGCTTGCTGCCGTCGTCGGCAAGCGTCCCCTTGCCATCGATCAGCCCCACCGTCCGATAAAAGCATGAACGCCGGCCAGTGTGACAGGTTGCGTCGTGGCCCAACACTTTGACGCGCAACCATATGGCATCCTGGTCACAATCCGTGAGCATCTCGACGACATGCTGAAAATTGCCTGATGTTTCGCCCTTTTTCCAAAGTGCGTCGCGCGAGCGCGACCAGTAGTGGGCTATGCCGGTCTCCAGTGTCAGTGCCAGTGCTTGCGCATTCATATGCGCAACCATCAACAGCATGCCGTCCGCGGCGTCTGTCACGATGACCGTAACCAGCCCGGCTGCATCGAAGCGCGGCGAAAACACCGCGCCTTCCTCAAGCGCTTTCTTGTCTGACGGAGCTTTTGGAAATTCCAGTGCCGACATCGCCGGTCCTTGTTTTGATGGCCGGCGAGGGCCGATCAGACCCCGCCGCCGCGCACCATGGTGACGAAACGGACCTGCTCTTCGGGCGTGTCCTTGAAAACGCCGGTGAAGGTCGAGGTCAGCGTGGTTGAACCCTGCTTGCGGATGCCGCGCATGGCCATGCACATGTGCTCGGCCTCGATCATGACGGCGACGCCGCGTGGATTGAGCACGTCCTGGATGACGCCGGCGATCTGCGCCGTCAGCGCCTCCTGGGTCTGCAGGCGGTGGGCGAAGATATCGACGACGCGGGCGATCTTGGACAGGCCGACGACCTTGCCGTCCGGAAGATAGCCGACATGCGCCTTGCCGATGATCGGCACCATATGGTGCTCGCAATGTGAATGGAATGTTATGTCCTTGACGATGACCAGATCATCGTAGCCGGCGACCTCCTCGAAGGTGCGGCCGAGCTCGTCGGCCGGGCACATGTCGTAGCCACCGAACATTTCGCGGTAGGCCTTTGCCACCCGCTTCGGCGTGTCGACCAGCCCCTCGCGGTCCGGATTGTCGCCGGTCCAGCGCAAAAGCGTGCGCACGGCGGCTTCGACTTCGGCTTCGCTCGGCCGGTCGGTGACCGGCTTTTCCATATAGGCTGACTGTGGCATGAGCTTCTTGATGACGGCATCCATAAAGGCGTCTCCCGTAGTCCCTCTCGGCGGAGGAACGAGTTGAACGGACCACGACCTTTCGGTGTCGGAAACTCGCCCCGTTTCCAGCCCCGTAAGCGGCGTGAACTTCCCGGCAAGGACATTGGCTTTCGTCTTCTTGTCGATACCGGACTGCCACCATTATATAAGGTCATAGCGAGCGAAAGGAAGACACGACAGCGGCAATCGCTGTTCGCTTGGCGGCGACGGATTGGAAAATAATGATAAACGAGGTCTACAACGCGAAAATTCTCGGTTTTGCCGGGAACATTGGCCGCATCGGCCGGCTCGATCATCCTGACGCAACCGCCAAGGCGCACTCCAAGCTATGCGGTTCCACGGTCACCGTCGACCTCAAGATGCAGGACGGCGTGGTCACGGACTTTGCCCATGATGTGAAGGCCTGCGCGCTCGGCCAGGCGTCGTCATCGATCATGGCGCAACATGTCGTCGGCGCGAGCGCCGAGGAATTGCGCGCGGTGCGCGACACCATGCTGAAGATGCTCAAGGAAAATGGCGCCCCGCCGGACGGTCGCTTCGCGGACCTCAGATATCTGGAGCCGGTGCGCGATTACAAGGCCCGTCATGCCTCGACCATGCTGACTTTCGACGCCGTGGTCGACGCCATCGGCCAGATCGAGAAGCGCGCCGAAGCCTGAGGGCCGGCAACCGACCGTTTACAATGCACGTCTGCTTTCGGCAAATTCGCCGCGTACCCAGTCCGCGAACGCGGCGGCCGGCTCCGACAGATCGCGCAAGCTTCTGGCCACCAGCCAATAGGCGCCGGATGCGACGTCGATGTCGAACGGCTTGACCAGCGCGCCGGACGCGACTTCTCCGCCGATCTGCAAGAGATCGCCCAGTGCAACGCCATGTCCGAGCAAGGCGGCCTGCTTTGAAAGCGACGCATCCGCCAGCATCGGCCCGCGCGCCGGCACGGCGTCGGCGGGCACGCCGGCCGCTTCGAACCAGCGCGCCCAGCCCTGGCGGTTCTCCTCGTGCAAAAGCGTGTAGCGACCAAGATCGATCGGCTTCTCGAGGGCGGGGCCCGAGGCAAGCAGCGCCGGCGACAGAACAGGTGAGTCGACTGTCGAAGCAAGTTGCTCGGCTTCGCTGCGCGGCCACGCGGTGGCATGTGCGCTGAAGCGCAAGGCAAGCTCCGGCTGATCGCTGCGGAACTCGATCAGCCTTGGATCGACCTCGAGCGAGATGTCGATGTCAGGCCGCAATTGGCGAAACCGGTTGAGCCGTGGCACCAGCCACACGGATGCAAGCGACGGCTCGACACTGACACGGACCACGGACTGCGCCGGTGTCGCCACCAGTTCTCCAAGCAAGGTATCGATAGCGTCGAAACTTCTGACAAGCTGATCCAGCAGACGCCGTCCGGTGTCGGTCAGTTCGACACGGCGATGGTGACGTTCGAATAAGGGTTGGCGCAGGAAGATTTCGAGTTCCCGGATCTGCCGGCTGATCGCCGCCTGTGAGACGAAAAGCTCCTCGGCGGCCCGGCTGAAGCTCAGATGCCGGCCCGCCGCCTCGAAGCTCCTCAATGCCGTCAGCGGCAGGCGCCCACGCTTCATTTCGCATAACCCAGGATTATCCGAAGTGGAAATTATACTCGTTTGAAGGCGAAGGCCAGCGGCCGTCTAATCGCATCAAAGGAGACCGACCATGATCCAGTTGCTGAGCATCTTTGGCGATGTCATGCGGATCGCAACGTTTCAATGGCGTGACAGAAGACAGCATGAAAAGCGTTACGAAGAGCCGACCAGTCGTGGCCGGTGGGTGGCTTCGGCTGACTGGCAGCCGTTTCGTCGTTTCCGTCCGTGACGGTGGGGCCATGCAGGGCGCGGGGATTGCGTTCTCCAGTAGAAGCCCACATCTATCGCGTGGGAAACGCGAAACGGAGACTGTGGTGCGCGACCAGCATGGGCATGCGCATATCGCCCGGCCGCCGAAACGCGGCCGTAACTGGCCCGGTCCATGGCGCAAGACGCCGGGCCGTCTCCTCGGCACGTCGCTCGTGCGCCTCTACCAGCTGACATTGTCGGGCTTTGTCGGCAATTCCTGCCGGCATCTGCCGACCTGTTCGGAATATGCCCATGAGGCGATCGCCCGCCATGGCCTGTGGGCGGGCGGTTGGATGGGATTTTTCCGGATGCTGCGCTGCGGGCCATTCGGCACGCATGGCATAGACCTCGTGCCGGAGGTGCTGGAGGATCGTTATGTCTGGTTCACGCCATGGCGGTACTGGCGGATCGGCAGCAAGCGCGGCGAAGCGCAGGGGTGATCGCGTCAGTCAGGTCCCGCCGCTCTGCCCGTTTACGATCCGGTAGGGTTAACAACAGCCTGCACAAAGACTGCGCATTTGAGACAAAATCGAGACAAGAGACCTCGCTAAGCCGCTCCCGAACCCCCTTCTGGAGCGAGCAGAAAATGCGCAATTTCGACCGTCTTCCCTTCATCTTTGCCGGGATACTGTTCCTGCTCGCCTGGCTGCTGGGATTTCCGCTGCGCGCGCAATCGGCGCCGCTGGGGGACGTGCAGTGCACGGTGATCGCCGATGCGGCGAGCGGCAAGGCGCTCTACGAGGACGGGGTGTGCGACGAGCGGTTCAGCCCGGCTTCGACGTTCAAGGTGCCGTTGTCGCTGATCGGCTATGACAGCGGGATCCTGAGCGACGAGCACACGCCGAGCTGGGATTACAAGCCTGAATTCAACGCGGTGAAGCGGGATCAGAAGACCGTCGATCCGGTGGTCTGGGAGCGGGATTCGATCCTGTGGTTTTCCCGGGAAATCACCCGCCGGCTTGGGTCTGGGAGTTTTGCCGGTTATGTCTCGAAATTCGACTACGGCAACGCCGATGTTTCCGGCAATCCCGGCAAGAATGATGGTTTGACCAAGTCCTGGGTGAATTCCTCGCTCAAGATCACGCCGGTCGAGCAGGTCGAATTCCTGCGCAAGCTGCTGGCCCGCAAGCTGCCTGTCTCGGCCAGGGCTTACGACATGACATCAGCCATCATCCCGACCTTCCAGGCCGGAGGCTGGACGGTGCAAGGCAAGACCGGAAGCACCAGGCTGCGCAACGACGTCGACAAGGTTCAGGACAAGCGTTCGCTCGGCTGGTTCGTCGGCTGGGCGCAAAAGGATGGCCGCCAGATCGTCTTTGCGCGGCTTGTCGTCGACACCAACCGCACCGACATGCCCAAGGGCCTCAAGACCCGCGCCGCGTTCCTGAAGGACCTGCCGCTCCTCATCAAATGAACGCTGACATTTGAGCCGGGCTTTACGGAGGCGGAATCTGTCCATAAAAGACAGCCGCTGCCGGACGCATCCGGCTTTTCCCTATGCATATCGTAACCCAAAACCGCCATACACTTTTGGGCGACATGCATTTCAACCACCCGCGCTCGTTTGCGGGACTGGATAGGAGATATATATGCTGAATTCCGTTTCCCTGACATTTCCCGATGGCTCCGTCCGCGAATACGACGCGGCGATGACCGGTGCTGGCCTCGCCGAATCGATCTCGAAATCGCTGGCCAAGAAGGCGGTCGCCTATGCGATCGACGGCACCGTTCGCGATCTCAGCGATCCGCTCGGCAAGTCCGGCAAGGTCGAGATCGTCACCCGCGACGACCCGCGCGCGCTGGAGCTGATCCGCCACGACGCGGCCCATGTGCTGGCGGAAGCCGTGCAGGAATTGTGGCCGGGAACGCAGGTGACCATCGGGCCGGTGATCGAGAACGGGTTCTACTACGACTTCGCCCGTAACGAGCCGTTCACGCCTGACGATTTTCCGGTGATCGAGAAGAAGATGCGCGAGATCATCGCGCGCAACAAGCCGTTCACCAGGGAAGTCTGGTCGCGCGACAGGGCGAAAAAAGTCTTTGCCGACAAGGGCGAGCGCTACAAGCTGGAGCTGATCGACGCCATTCCTGAGGATCAGAATCTCAAGATCTATGCGCAGGGCGACTGGTTCGACCTCTGCCGTGGCCCGCACATGGCCTCGACCGGGCAGATCGGCAATGCCTTCAAACTCATGAAGGTGGCCGGCGCCTATTGGCGCGGGGATTCGAACAACCCGATGCTGACCCGCATCTACGGCACGGCCTGGGCCGACCAGGCGCAGCTCGAAGCCTACCAGATGATGCTGGAGGAGGCCGAGAAGCGCGACCATAGGAAGATCGGCCGCGAGATGGACCTGTTCCATTTCCAGGAAGAGGGACCGGGCGTCGTCTTCTGGCATGCCAAGGGCTGGAAGATGTTCCAGAACTTGGTCAACTACATGCGCCGCCGCCTCGATGAGCAGGGCTATCAGGAGGTCAACGCGCCGCAGGTGCTCGACAAGAGCCTGTGGGAGACGTCAGGCCATTGGGGCTGGTATCGCGACGCCATGTTCAAGGTGACGGTCGCCGGCGACGACACCGATGACGACCGGGTCTTCGCGTTGAAGCCGATGAACTGTCCGGGCCATGTGCAGATTTTCAAGCATGGGTTGAAGTCCTATCGCGATCTACCCGTGAAGCTTGCGGAATTCGGCAATGTGCATCGCTACGAGCCGTCGGGCGCGCTGCACGGGCTGATGCGTGTGCGCGGCTTCACGCAGGACGATGCGCACATCTTCTGCACCGAGGAGCAGCTGGCTGCGGAGTGCCTGCGCATCAACGATTTGATCCTGTCGACCTATGCCGATTTCGGTTTTGACGAAATCAGCGTCAAGCTTTCGACGCGGCCCGACAAACGCGTCGGCACCGACGAAGCCTGGGATCATGCCGAGGCGATCATGGGGAGCGTGCTGGAGACGATCAGGACACGATCCGGCAATCGCATCAAGACCTCGATCAATCCGGGCGAGGGCGCCTTCTACGGACCGAAATTCGAATATGTGCTCAAGGATGCTATCGGCCGCGAATGGCAGTGCGGCACGACGCAGGTCGACTTCAACCTGCCGGAACGGTTCGGCGCCTTCTATATCGGCTCCGATTCCGAGAAGAAGCAGCCTGTGATGGTGCACCGCGCCATCTGCGGTTCGATGGAGCGCTTCCTCGGCATCCTGATCGAGAACTATTCCGGCCATTTCCCGCTGTGGTTCGCGCCGCTGCAGGTGGTGGTGGCGACGATCACCTCGGATGCCGACGGCTATGCGACCGAAGTGGTGGCAAAGCTGAAGGCCGCCGGGCTGTTGGCGGAAGCGGATTTGCGCAACGAGAAGATCAACTACAAGGTCCGCGAACACTCGCTGGCCAAGGTTCCGGTCATCCTCGTCTGCGGCAAGCGCGAGGCGGAAGAGCAGACGGTCAACATGCGCCGGCTGGGCTCACGCGACCAGGAATCGCTTGGCCTTGACCAGGCGATCGCGCAATTGGCCGAAGAAGCCGTCACGCCCGACCGCAGGCGCAAACGCGCTGCCTGATCGGCATAGTTTTTCGGCCAAATGGCGGTGGAGCGATCCACCGCCATTTTCATATCCTTGTCACGCCGACCTTGTAACGAACCCCTATGCTCAAGCTGAAATCGCGCGAACGACCCTTTCCCGAGCTTTCCTATGCCAATCCGCGCCAGCCGGCGCTGACGCGCTGGTTCATCCATTCGATCGAAGGCCTGTCGGGCCGCGACCGCTACACCGCGCTTTACGATTTTTGGCGCCGTCAGGTCGTGCCGACCGGCGAGCGTGTGTTCAGCCGCATGCTCGACCTGATCGACGTCCGCGTGCGGACGGCAGATCAGTGGCCGCCAGCGCAATTGTCTGATACGCCGCTGGTGATCGTCGCCAATCATCCGTTCGGCATCGGTGACGGCATTGCCGTGCTGTCGCTGGCCGAGCAGCTCGGACGGCCGTTCCGGGTGATGATCCACAAGGACCTGCTCAAGATCCGCGAGATGGAGCCCTACTCGCTGCCGATCGACTTTTCCGAGACCAAGGACGCGCTGAAGAACAACATGGCCGTGCGCCATGAAGCGGTGCGGCTGCTGAAGGAGGGCGTCACCATCGTGGTGTTTCCGGCCGGCGGTGTCGCCACCGCGCCAAAAGGTTTTGGCCGGGCGCGCGACCTGCCGTGGAAGATGTTTGCGGCCCGTCTCGTCCAGGAGGCCAAAGCGTCGGTCATCCCGATGCATTTTTCCGGGCAGAACGGCAGGCTGTTCCATCTGGTCAGCGGCCCGATGAACATGGCTGAGAGCGACGGCCGGGTGGCGAAATTCATCGGCAAGGCCTCGGTGACATTGCGCACGTCGCTGCTCATCCACGAATTCGCGCGGTTGTCCGGCAAGGCGATCGACGTGCGTGTCGGCAAGATGCTGAGCTGGAGCGAACTGGAGCCATTGCGCGACCGCAAGGCGTTGCTCGACCGCCTTTATCGCGGCGTGTTCGACCTTGCGCCAGTCGTGAGGCGCCGCCGGATTCCGTTCCTGCCGGCGCGGACCAAGCTGGCTGCTTGAGGCAACAAACGTCCGGCTCACGAGGGGCCGAGACTCGACCGTCCGTTCAGAAAATAGTATGACACTGTAACGTTGCGGTGCTATAAGGAGGCAAGAAACGAACTTGCCATGAGAACCAGCAAACCAATCACCGTGACCCTCGGCCGCCAGCAGAGCAGCGTCGACGCACGTCTGGCCTCGGGCGCCTACGATTCCGCCAGCGAAGTCATGCGCGCGGCGCTACGCGCCCTCGATCGCGAGGAGCAGATCATCACCGCTGTTATGCACGCCAAGGTCCAGGAAGCCCTTGACGACCCGCGTCCGGACATCCCGGCAGAAGACGTCTTCAAAGCGTTGCGCGCCCATCATGCGGACCGCATGAAGGCCTCTAAGCGTGACGCATAAGGTCGTCTTCAGGCCAGCGGCTCAAGCCGACCTCTTCGCCATCTACAATTACATCGAAAACGACAGCGGGAATCGGCGTGCCGGCGACTATGTCAACCGCATAGAGGCCGCGTGTATGGCGCTGTCCACCTTCCCGGAGCGCGGGACCGTGCGCGACGCTGTTGGCCCCGGCGTCCGCATCGTCGGTTTTGAACGCCGCGTATTTATCGTTTTCCGGGTCAACGGTGACACCGTGGTCATCCTGCGTGTGCTCTACGGCGGACAGGATTATCCGGCCAGTTCAGAGGATGAAGCAGACACCTGATTCCTCTGGTAGGGATTGCGAACTGCAGTCTGGTCTAATCAGCACCTTCTTCGGGATCCATCGCCGCGGCCTCGGTGGCCAGAACCTCGATTTCCTGGTTCTGCCCGGCCACGACCGTAAAATCCTTCTGGTAGATGCGGTCGCGGTTCTTGGCGATGATGGTGTAGTCGCCCTCGGCCAGCACCATAGAGGCGAAGGCGCCGACAGTTTCCTTGATCGGATCGCCGGACTCATTGAGCAGCGACCAGGAGGTATCGGCGATCGCCTCGCCGCCGGTTTCGCGCACCAGCTTCATCGTGATCTCGGCGGCGTGGTGCTCGACGGTCGCTTCGGTCAGCTTGCCGGCCTCGACACGGATGTCGGAGCGGATGACCGCGTTGACCGCGCCATAGGTCGAGACGACATGGTAGATGCCGGCGTTGAGCCGCACGACGCTGTTAGGCTCGACATCGGGAATGATCAGCGCGCGGTCGCCATTGGCCTCGGCGGTGCCCTCGTAAATCGAAAAGCGCAGCTTCTTCGGTGGAATGCGCACGCCGCCGGACAGCACGGCGTCGAGCTTGAGGCCACCGGCGTCGAGCACGAGGCTTTCGCGCTTGGCGTCCTTGCCGACAGTGATGCGCTTGGTGGCGCCGGCCCGGCCGTAGGAGGCGTGAACCAGATAGCTGCCAGGCTCGAGCTGGAAGACGGCGGTGCCGCCATGGGAGGAGGCGACCATCGGCAATTTGCCGTTGACGGCTTCGGGCTTGAAGACCCGCCAGACGATGCCGCGCGTGATGTCGGAACCCTTGTCGGTCAACTGGGCGGACAGCGTGATGGCGCCGCCGCCGCTTAGTGCCAGTGACGTCTCGCCTTTCGGCGTCGCGTAGCTCGAAATTCCCGGAAGCTTCAGGTCGCTGACACCGTCGACGTTCTGCGCCATGGCGAACGAAACCGGCGCCATCAACAGCAGGGCACCGAGCCAGATCAGGAAAAGACGGACAGTCCCCTCAAACATGCCTTGCGTTGAAGCCCATGGCGGTGGCAATTTCAAGGCTTAAGAGTCCGATCGATACGACTCTCTTCCGTCCGGCGTATCCCGCGCCAATGCCCGAGCCGCCGAATTCCCGATGGTGCGCTTCAGCTCAAAACAGAATGTTCAGGAGACTTGCGCCCATGGCGTCGCCGATCATCGATTTCCTGCTGACCCGAAACTCCGCTCCGATCCCCGATCTGAAGCAGCCGGCGCCGAGCGATGCGGAGATCGCGACGATGATCACTGCTGCCTCGCGGGTGCCCGACCATGGCCGATTGGAGCCCTGGCGCTTCATCGTCTACCGTGGCGACGCCCGCGTCGAGATCGGCAGGCAACTGGCAGCGCTTGCAGAGCAGCGGGAGGGCCCATTGCCGGAAGGCCGCCGCAATCAGGAACTGGCGCGGTTCTCACGCGCGCCGCTGGTGATCGGCGTCGTATCTGTCCCCCGGGAGAATCCAAAAATCCCGCAATGGGAAATGTTCCTGTCGGGCGGCATGGCGGCGATGAACCTGATGATAGCAGCGAATGCGCTGGGCTATGGCACCAACATGATCAGCAACTGGTATTCGGATGTACCGGAGGGCAGGGCGCTGCTGGGGCTGGCGCCGCAGGAGCGCGTCGTCGGCTTCATCCATATCGGCTCCTATGCCGGCCCGGCGCCGGAGCGGCCGCGGCCCGATCCGGCAAAGCTTTACGGCGACTATTCGGGGCGGTGGGCGGGCTGAATGTTCTACGAACCCTCAAAGGGCCACGGCCTGCCGCACGATCCATCGAAGGCGATCGTGGCGCCGCGTCCGATCGGCTGGATTTCGACGCTGAACGGAGCCGGTGAGATCAACCTTGCTCCATACTCCTTCTTCAATGCCGTTTCGACACGGCCGTTCATTGTCTGGTTCTCCTCCGAGGGCGAGAAGGACAGCGCCTCTTTCGCGCAGGAGACCGGTGAGTTCGTCGCCAATCTGGTCAGCCGCGATCTTGCCGACAAGATGAACCGCACATCGGTCAACGCACCGCGCGGCGTCAATGAGTTCGCCTATGCCGATCTCGCCATGGCGCCGTCGCGCCTCGTCGCGCCGCCGCGCGTGGCGGCAGCGCCGGCTGCGCTCGAATGCCGGGTGACGGAAGTTTTTCGGCCAAAGGCGCTGGACGGATCGCCGACAAGCGCTGTGATTGTTGCCGGTGAGGTGGTCGGCGTGCACATCGACGACGCCTTCCTGACAGACGGCCTGTTCGACATCACCAAGGCCGGCAATGTCGCTCGTCTCGGCTATATGGACTATGCCAGCGTCGACCAGGTGTTTTCGATGCGCCGGCCGCGCTGGGACAAGGACTAGATATCAGGCTTGGCCAGCGCCTTGCCGGCACTCTTTCGCCGCCTGGCCGTCATGACGGTGCGCACATAGCCGGGCTCGCCGATCCGGATGCTTCCATCGGGCAGGCCCAGTATGCGGTCGAGAGCGATCTCGTAGAGCCTGACGCGTTTCTCCAGGGCCTCGATCGCGATCTCCATGTCGGCGTCGCTGCCCCCGGCAATTGCCTTGGCAACGACGTCATGCGTGGCCATGCCGAACTGCATGACGATGTCGGCGACACCTTCCGGATCGAAGGTCCTGAAAGTGGTGTCTTCGATCCCTTGCCTGATGATCTTGACCAGCAGAGGTGAAAACGACGCGCTGGCGGCCAGATTGATACGGTGGAAAAGCACCAGATTCTCAGGCCGAAACATCGTCTCGAAAAGAGTCCAAGCTTCCGGCGCGGTCTCGATCTTGGCCCGCCGCGACTGGCTGAGCAGGCCATTCAGGCGGTCAAGCGGGTCTAGGCCCGGATCGTCGATTATGTCTTGCACGCCAGCCAGTGCCTGTCTTGCAAAGCGATCGGCCAAGGCTTCCAGAAGAGCCTCCTTGGAGGGGAAGTAGTGATAGAAGGCGCCCTTGGAGACGCCGGCGGACGCAATCACGTCGTTGAGGCTCGCTTTGTCATAGCCCTGCGTCAGAAAAAGCGTCTGGGCATGGTCCAGAAGTTCTTCTCGCCTGAACTCTGGATGCTTGATGACACGGGGCATGATGAACCTTCTGCACAGCTCGCTTGAATTACAGACCGTCGGTCGGTATGGTAGACCGATGGTCTAAAATTGCCAGCGCAAGTGAGCGGATATCATCAAAGGCCGATCATGATCGCGAAATTGGTCCTTCAAACATTCGTCTGGTTTGGCGCCATGGGCGCCTTGCTCTTCCTGTCGGCCGGCACGCTGCACTGGCCGGGGGCCTGGGTCTATCTGGTGGGGATGGTGGGGCTCAGTCTCACCTTGGGCGTGGCGCTGGCAAGGCGCGATCCCGGCCTGATGAATGAGCGGCTGAGTTCTCCCATCCAGAAGAATCAGGACACGGCCGACAAGGTCCTGCTGTCCATACTACTGTTCGCCATCTTTGGTTCGCAGATATTCATGGGGTTCGACGTCCGTTTCGGCTGGTCCGTGGTTCCCGTCTGGGTGCAGGTGGTCGGCGCGCTCGTCCTGCTGCTCGGAATCTGGATCTGCTATCTGACGATGCTGGAGAACAGTTTCGCGGCGCCGGTGGTGAGGATCCAGGATGAACGCGGACAACATGTGATCTCCACGGGGCCTTACAGCTACGTCCGCCATCCGATGTACGCCGGCGCCATCCTCTTCTTCGCCGGCACGGCACTTCTGCTTGGTTCCTGGTGGGGGCTGGCGTCGGTACTCGTGATCGTCGTTCTCCTGGCCATCCGCACCTTCATTGAAGAGAAGACGCTTCGCACCGGCCTGCGCGGCTATGACGACTATGTGGCCCGGGTCCGTTACCGCCTGATCCCATTGGTCTGGTAGCAGGCGCTCAGGCGGAAACACCTGCCGCCTTTGCCCGCGCCAGCAGCCGCTCGGCTAGCCGCAGGTGCGGGCGGTCGAACATCCTGCCGTCGATGCTGACGACGCCGGGACTTCCCGCTGCCGCGAACGCGGCAACGATTGCCGCCGATTGTCTCACGGCGTCGACCGACGGCGTGAAGGCGGCGTTGATGACCGGCACCTGATCGGGGTGGATCGCCATCTTGCCGGTGAAGCCATCGCGCTCGGCCTCGGTGCATTCCGCTTCGAAGGCCGCCATGTCGCGAAAATTCGGGAAGACGGTGTCGATCGCCTCGACCTCCGCCGCACCGGCGGCAAGTATGGTCATGGTGCGAGCGTGACGGAACACGTCCGTGTAGCGGCCATGCTCGTCGCGGGCGCTGCGCGCGCCGATCGCCGCCGACAGGTCTTCAGCGCCCCAGGTGAGGCCGGCAAGCCGCGCGCTTGTCCCGGCATAGGTCGCAGCCGCCAGCACGCCTGCCGGCGTTTCTGTGATGATCGGCAGGATCTTGATCGCGCCGTCGGCCAAGCCGTTTTCGGCCTCGCGCACCCTGAGCTTTGCCGACAGGTGCTGCACATCCTGGCCGCTGTTCGACTTGGGCAGCATGATGCCGTCGGGTTTCGCTGGAACCAGTGCGGCGAGATCGTCGTCCGTCAGCGCGGTCGACAGGTCGTTGACCCTGACATAGATGGCTGAACCGGTTTGCGCCCTGCGTTCCAGGATGAAGCGCGCCGCCACCTCGCGTGCCAGCGCCTTGTTGTGCGGTGCCACGGAATCCTCGAGGTCGACGATGACCACGTCGGCGCCGACACCAAAACCCTTTTCCAGTTTCCTCTGGGAATCGCCAGGGATGAACAGCAGCGAACGCATGCGTCAGATCGCCTTCTTCAGCATCATCGCTTGCCTGGTGCATTTGGCGACGAGATCGCCATGCTGGTTGTAGGCGCGATGCTCGAATTCGACGATGCCGCGATCGGGTTTCGACCTGGACTCGCGCACCGAGATGACTGTCGTCTCAACGCGAATGGTGTCGCCATGGAAGACCGGATGCGGAAACACGGTCTCCTTCATGCCGAGATTAGCGACCGTAGTGCCGACTGTGATGTCATTGACCGAAATGCCGATCATCAGGCCGAGCGTGAACAGCGAGTTGACCAGCGGCTTGCCCCATTCGCTCTTGGCGGCGAAATCGAAGTCGATGTGCAGCGGCTGCGGGTTCAGCGTCATTACCGAAAACAGCATGTTGTCGCTTTCGGTAATGGTCTTGCGCAGCGTGTGCTGGAAGACATGGCCGACAACGAACTCTTGGAGATAAAGCCCGGCCATTTCTTTCTCCTCAGGTGCTTGACGGTGATAGGCGCTGCAAATCAGCCTCGCAAGCCAGTTAATGAACATGGTGAACGGTTCGTAAACCAATTCTGCCTACGGTCGTCAGTGGGGTCAGAAGCTTCTGACAAGGGGCGTAAGCAGGCGGGCATGGTTGTTGTTTCGCATTTCCTGAAATGGATCTACACGGCCAGGGTGTCGGAGCGCGCCGCGGCGGCGAGCGCTCTGGCCCGGGCCTATATCAATTCCGAATTGCCTTTCGAGGACCGTTGCGCCGCCGAGGCGGCGCTGACGCTGTTGCTCGACGATGCCTCGTCGAAGGTGCGGCTGGCGATGGCCGAGGCGCTGTCGATGAGCCACCACGCGCCAATGCAGATCATCAGCGTGCTGGCCTCCGACCAGCCGGAAGTCGCCGGCGTGGTGTTGGCGCGCTCGCCGCTGCTCACCGACGCCGACCTGATCAACCGCGTGGCTTCAAGTCCGAAGGCGACACAGAAATTGATCGCCGACCGGCCACTCGTCTCGATGGCGCTGTCGGCGGCCATCGCCGAGATCGGCGAGGCGGACGCCTGCGCCGTGCTGCTCGCCAACAGCGGCGCCGACATCGCCTCGCTCAGCTTCCGCCGCATGGCCGAACGGCATGGGCACCTGCCGTTGGTGCGCGAGGCGCTGATATCGGATATCAGGCTGCCGGCCGACTGCCGGCATATGCTGCTCGTCAAGCTTGGCGAAATGTTGAAAACGTCGCCACTGGTGATGGCGATGATGGGCGCGGCGCGAGCCGACCGCGTCATGCGCGACGCCTGCGTTAAGGCTTCCGTGACGCTGATCGAAGGCACGCGCCAGGAAGAACATGCGGCCCTGATCGAGCATCTCAGGCTGCGTGGCGACCTTACCGCGAGCTTTCTGATCCGCACCATCGCGCATGGCAAGGTGGATTTCTTCGGCTCGGCGCTGGTCGCGCTCAGCCAGCAGTCCGAACAAAGGGTAAGGGCGCTGCTGGCCGGTGGGCACGACGTGGCCTTGCAGGCGCTGTTCCGCAGCGCCGGACTCGCCGCAGTCACCCATGCCATCATCCTGCGTGCGCTGAAGATCTGGCGCGAGGTTGCCAACGGCAAGCGCATCGCCGGTGTGCAGGAGGTCAGCTGGCTGATGCTCAAGGAAGTGGGTGGGCAATCCGCCGAAGGCGATCTTGCCGCCTTGATCAAGTCGATCCATCTCGATGCGCTGCGCGAGAACGCGCGAGGCCACGCGCTGGCGATAGCGGCAGCTTAACCTTTATCCTCGCGAAAAAGTCGGGGAAATCCTCCATCGCGGCGGCGATGATGCGCAGCGATGCCGCGATCTGCAGCAATTCGCTGGTGCCGTTTCGCTCGGCGATGTTCGCTGCGTACTGCCGGGCGACGGCGACGGTCGAGGTCTGCGGATCGCTGGGGGCGCGGAAAAGCAGTTCGCGCGCCAGTCCCCTCAGGAAGTTGGCGATCGAAAGCGCGGTCTCGGATGGAATGGCATGGCTTTGGCTTGCATCGCGCAGCCGAAGGACCTCCAGGCCGACGGTGACGGCGGCGACTCCGCCGCCCAGAACCGCATCGCCCTTCTGACCGGCATTCTGCACCAGCGGCATCAGCTGGTTGATGCGGTCGTAGGCGAGGCTCTCGAAAGCCGAACGTCTCGGCACGCGCTCATGCAGGCAAAGCCGCGCCAGATCCTCGCGCATGGCGCGCACGATGCGGTTGGCCGCGAGCCACGGATCGGCGGGCAGCACGACGATGAAGACACCGATCGCCAGCAGGATGCCGACCAGGATCGACGCCGAACCGGCGAAGAAGGGTCCGGGATCGTAGGTCATCGCCTGGTGCGGGCTCAGGAAGGCAAGGAAGTTGATGGCGAAGGCCGTCGCCACGCCGACATAGCGTGGATTGGCCATGGCCAGCGCCGTCGGTACAAGGATGGGCACGACAAACAGCATGAACCAGCCGAAGCCGGGCAGGGCAGGCAATGCGATCTGGCCGACGAGAAAGGCAAACGGCAGCGCCAGAAGCGTTCCCTTGAAGAAACCCCAGGCGACCTGCACAGGGTCGGGGCGAGCAGCAAACAGGCTCGATACGACAGCAACGAGAATGACCGTACCGGCCGCTTCCGACCATTTCGTCGTCAGCCAGAAGGCCGCGACCAGCAGCGTGGCAAGGGCAGCACGCAAGGCGTTACGCGATGCGCCGGCGTAATCGCGATGCACCACCAGCGCAGGCTGCCTGCTGCCCCGGGCCGGACGTGTGGCAGGCGCGCGCAGGGCGTCGAGGCCGCGCAGCACCTGCTTGAGCGCATCGGCGAAATCGGCGGCGATGGTCAGGCGGGTGATAGTGCCGATCCTGTCGTTGCCCTGGTCGGTCGAGGTATCGGCCATTTGCCGGGCGTTTCCGGCAATCGCATCGAGCCGAGCCACCCACAGCGCCGTATCGTCCAGCGCGCCGGGCTTGGTCGCCAGCTCGCTGACCAGCGATTGTAATTCCGAGCGCACCGGAATGAGCGCCGCATTCTTCGGGGCGGCGTGCGAATGCAGCGCGCGTGCCGCCGAGAGCGCGGAGAGCAGCTGTCCGATGGTGCGCCGGACTGGATGGGCGCGCGGCGCGAAGCTTGGCGCTTCGAGCCTGGCATAGGCGCGCGTCTCGCCGAGCGTCTGGGCATCAGTGATCAGCTTTCGGTGCAGCGCGGACAGCGTTCCCGGGTCGCCGCCGGAGAACGCACCGCCGGCATAGGTGGCAAGATCAAGGATGCAGCGTTTCAGGCGCGAGACGATGGCGTCGCTGGCCAGTTTTGGCAGGATCAGGCGGCTGGTCAGGCCGGCGCAGACAATGCCAAGCACGATCTCGGCACAGCGCGCGACCGCGAGGTCGACGACGAGATGCGGCTGTCCGAAAGCGGGCAGGCCGATGATCATTGCGGTGTAGCCCGCGAGGGCGGCGCCATAGGCTTCCGGATTGCGCAGCAGCGACGAGACGAAGGTGCAGATGCCGATCCAGACGGCAAGCACCGTTACCAGCACCCAGGGGTTGGTGCCGCAAACGGTGGTGATGCCGATCGCGGCGATGCCGCCGACCAGCGTGCCGAGCAGCCGGTAGAAGCCCTTCGCCAGTACCATGCCGGCAACCGGCTGGGCGACGATGAACACCGTCATCATGGCCCATTGCGGATGGTCGAGCTTCAGCGCATAGGCGGCTAGCAGAGCGATCAGGCCAGCCGAAACAGTGCGCAACGAGAAAATCCAGTCCGAACGCGTCGGTTGCGTCAAGCCGGCTAAACTCGTCTCGAAATAGCCTTTCAGCCGCGCCCAGGTCACATGCTCGTCTCCGCAACTGGAGCCTTGTTATGGACCGGCTGGTGGCTAGATATCCAGCACTTCCGTCTCGGCGAATTCGGCGCGTTCCTGGATGAAGCGGAAGCGGGCCTCCGGCTTGGTGCCCATCAATGCATCGACGGCGTCCTTGGTCGCCGCCTCGGCGTCGATCACATCGATCCGAAGCAGCGTGCGCTTCCTCGGATCCATGGTGGTTTCCTTGAGTTGGGCCGCCATCATCTCGCCCAGACCCTTGAAGCGGCCAAGCTCGACCTTGCCGCGCCCGGTAAATTCGGTGCGCATAAGCTCGTCCTTGTGCGCGTCATCCCGGGCATAGGCGACCTTGCCGCCTTGCCTGATCGAGTAAAGCGGCGGTACCGCCAGATAGAGGTGGCCACCACGCACCAGTGCCGGCATCTCCTGGTAGAAGAAGGTGATCAGCAGCGAGGCGATGTGGGCGCCGTCGACGTCGGCGTCGGTCATGATGATCACGCGATCGTAGCGCAAATCCTCGTCGCGGTATTTCGACCGCGTGCCGCAGCCGAGCGCCTGGATCAGGTCCGAGATCTGCTGGTTGCCGGCAAGCTTGTCGTTGCCGGCGCTGGCAACGTTGAGGATTTTTCCGCGCAATGGCAACACCGCTTGGCTGGCGCGATCGCGCGCCTGCTTGGCCGAGCCGCCGGCCGAGTCGCCTTCGACGATGAACAGTTCAGCGCCGGCCGCGGCATTCTGCGTACAGTCGGCGAGCTTGCCCGGCAGCCGCAATTTGCGCACCGCGCTCTTGCGCGACACTTCCTTTTCCTGGCGCCGGCGCACGCGCTCGTCGGCGCGTGCGATCACCCATTCGAGCAGCTTCGAGGCTTCCTGCGGATTGTCGGCCAGCCAATGGTCGAACGGGTCGCGGATCGCGGTCTCGACGATGCGGATCGCCTCGATCGTCGCCAGCCTGTCCTTGGTCTGGCCGACGAATTCCGGCTCGCGGATGAACACCGACAGCATGCCCGCCGCCGAGATCATGACGTCTTCCGAGGTGACGATCGAGGCGCGCTTGTTGCCGACGAGATCGGCATAGGCGCGCAGGCCCCGCGTCAGCACGTTGCGGAAGCCGGCCTCGTGTGTGCCGCCTTCGCCGGTCGGGATGGTGTTGCAGTAGGAATTGATGAAGCCGTCGCCGCCGAACCAGGTCACCGCCCATTCCAGCGACCCATGGCCGCCTTGTTTCTCGCTCTTGCCGGCGAAGATTTCGCGCGTCACCTGGAAGTCGTCGCCGAGCGATGCCTTGAGATAGTCCTTCAGGCCGCCGGGAAAATGGAATTCCGCCTTGGCCGGTGTCTGGTCCTTTTCCTTGATCAGCGACGGATCGCAGGTCCAGCGGATCTCGACACCACCGAACAGATAGGCTTTCGAGCGCGTCATGCGGTAGAGCCGCGCCGGTTCGAACGCCGCGCCCTTGCCGAAAATCTGCTCGTCGGGGTGGAAGCGGATCTTTGTGCCGCGCCGGTTGTGGACCTCGCCCAACTGTTCCAGCCCGGTCACGGGAACGCCGCGCGAGAATTTTTGCCGATAGAGTTGCCGTCCCCGCGCGACCTCGACCTCGAGATGGTCCGACAGCGCGTTGACCACGGACACGCCGACGCCATGCAGGCCGCCTGATGTCTCGTAAACCTTGGAGTCGAACTTGCCGCCCGAATGCAGCGTCGTCATGATCACTTCAAGCGCCGGCTTCTTGAACTTCGGGTGCGGATCGATCGGGATGCCGCGGCCATTGTCGGTCACGGCGAGATAGCCATCGGCCGAGAGCTCGACATCGATGAAGGTGGCATGGCCGGCCACCGCTTCGTCCATCGAATTGTCGATGACCTCGGCGAACAGATGGTGCATCGCCTTGTCGTCGGTGCCGCCGATATACATGCCTGGCCGTCGGCGCACCGGCTCCAGCCCTTCCAGCACCTCGATGTCGGCGGCGCTATAGCCCTCGCTGCCGTCCTTGGTCGAGGCAGGACGCTTGGTGGCTTGCACCACCAGTGGATCCGCAGGGCGCGCTGGCGCGCGAACCGGCTGCGGCTTGTTGTCGTCATTGCCGAAAAGATCGTCCATGCCTGCCATAGAGTCCGATGCTGCGAATCACCTCGCGATACTGCCACGCTTTTCAGCGCCAAGCGACCGAGGTTCCTGTTCCGTTCGGGGATATGGCCCCTCTTACTCCAAAACCATTCGATAACCAAGCCGGCGGAAATAGGTCCGATACCGCGGTGCAGGATTCCTGATTCTTTAACAATGCCGCCTAGGGTTAAGCCCAACAAAACAAGAAACTGCGGGCATCAGGGGTTTCGGCGTGAGGGGCAAGGCCATATCGATGATCGGCATCGCCGCCGTTTTCGGGGCGATCTCGATCTTTGCCGCGGATTTCTGGGTCAAAAGCCAGGCCAAGGCCGATTCCGAAGAGAAGACGTCGTCTATTCCGGCAGCTGTCGTGCCGAAGGTCGAGTTCAAGACCATCGTGGTGGCGAATGCCCCATTGCGCTACGGCATGGCGCTCGACCGCGCGCAGCTCAGCGAAATCCCGTGGTCGCAAGAGGCCGTGCCGCAGGGCGCCTTCACCACCATCAATGCGTTGCTTGCCGATGGCAGCCGCGTGGTGCTGTCGCCGATAGAGGTCAACGAACCGGTACTGCTGACCAAGCTGTCCGGTCCGAACGGCCGCGCGACACTCTCCAACATGATGACGCCCGGAATGCGGGCGGTCACCATCCGCACCGACGAGATAGCAGGTGTCGGCGGCTTCGTCACACCGGGCGACCGCGTTGATGTCGTGCTGACGCGCGATGCCGGCGAAATTCAGGAAGTGGCCAAGAATGCACAGGGCGCGGCCGGATCGACGGTCACCTCCGAGATTGTCGTTGCCGATGCCAAGGTGCTGAGCGTCGGGCAGGGTGCCGACGAGCGCCAGACGACGCCGCAGATTTCCAATTCGGTGACCATCGAGGTGACGACCGACGGCGCGCAGAAAGTGGCGCTGGCCCGCACTGTCGGTACGCTGTCGCTGTCGCTGCGCTCGGCCAGCGAAGGCGGCGACGGCAAGGGCGGCGTCACCACCATCTCTTCGTTCGGTGGATCGGCCGCCTCGAACGTGCAGGCCGCTGCCGGCTCGCTGTTCGATGCCGTGGTGAAAGAGCCGGAGAAGCCGAAATTCAAGACCGTCATCGTGACGCGCGGCACAACGGCCGAGGAATACCAGGTTCCTTCGCGGGACCAGAAATAAGCCAGTGGGGACTGGGTGAGGGACGGGACAATGTTCGGGCTGTTCACATATCGGGTCATGGGGCGGTTGCCCATTTTGCGTGCGGTGGCTGTCGTGTCTTCGCTGGCTGCTGCCGCGATGCTGGCCTTCGGCGCCTCGGCGAGAGCTGACAACGACATCGTCTATGTGTCGTCGACCAAGAATGCATCGATCAAGGTCGCCAAGGGCAAGCCGAAGACGATCATGACCAGTGCCGCCTTCTACCAGATCGTGATCGGCGATCCGGAAATCGCCAACGTCAATCCGCTGACCGACAAATCCTTCTATGTGCTCGGCAACAATCTCGGCACCACCGGCATTGCGCTGTTCGACGAGAAAAAGCAGCTTGTCGGCACCGTCGACATCGAGGTGACGCTCGACACAGACCAGTTGGCCAGCACCATTCGGGCCAGCGTGCCGGATGCCAGGATCAAGGTCGGATCGGCCAATGGCCGGGTCGTGCTGTCGGGCGAGGCCGATGATGCCGTCGCCGCCGAAAAGGCAAACAAGATCGCGACGCGCTTTTCCGGTGCCGAGGAGGTGATCAACTCGGTCAACATCTCGTCGTCGCAGCAGGTCCAGCTCAACGTCCGCTTTGTCGAAATCAACCGCCAGGCGGGCCAGGATCTCGGCGCCAAATACGCCGCCAATTTCGCCTATGGCATGGGTGGCCGCGACGTCACGCTGCCGGCCGGATCGATACAGGGCGCGGGAACAGGCGAGATCATCGGCAAGCTGCTGTCGAATGGCGTCTCCATCGATATCGCCATCAAAGCGCTGGAAGAGCGCGGCTTGGCGCGGCGGCTGGCCGAGCCGAACCTGATCGCCCGGTCCGGCCAGACGGCGAGCTTCCTCGCCGGCGGCGAGTTCCCGATCCCGGTCTCCGAGGACGACGGCAAGATCTCGGTCAGCTACAAGAAGTACGGCGTCAGCCTGGATTTCACGCCGACGGTTCTGAAGGACGGGCTGGTCAGCCTGGACATCGCGCCGGAAGTCTCCTCGATCGACGCGTCTGCCTCCTACAACATAGGCAGCATTTCGGTGCCCGGTTTCATCGTGCGCCGTGCCAGGACATCGGTCGACCTGAAGAACGGCCAGAGCTTCATGATCGCCGGATTGCTGCAGTCGCAGAACGACATCACCACGTCGCGCATTCCCGGCCTCGGCAAGATGCCGGTGCTTGGAGCGCTGTTCTCGTCGAAATCCTATCAGCGGCGCGAGACCGACCTCGTCATCATCGTCACGCCCTATCTGGTCAAGCCGGTCGATCCGTCGAAGAAGCTCGTCGAGCCGACAGATGGCACGCAGCCGGCCAGCAACGCCGATTATTTTCTCAACAACACCGAGGAAGTGAAGGGCGCCGATACCGGTCGCACCGTGGCGCTGGCAGACGGCCGCGTCACTCAACCTGCAGCGGCCGCTTCGGCTGGGCATTTCCTCGACCTGCCGAAGGATTGAAGCCATGCGTCTGGTCTTTGGATCGAGCGTCGCCTTGCTGCTGGCCGGCTTTACCGCTGGCTGCACCAGCGACGACTATGTGCGCAGCGAAGGGCCGACGGCCGGCGCCGGAAATGCGCAGGCCGCCAACACCGTCATGCAGATGGTCGATCCCTGGAAATACGGGGTCCAGAACACCAGGCTCCTGGTGCCGGCCCAACGAGGCAGTGCCGCGGCCGTAACACCCGATCAGGCGGCCGGTGCCAAGGCGTCGCAGTCCAGCACGACCAATTGATCCCACGGGCAACTGATCCAACGGTCGATCGACCTGACAGGCTGACAGAATGGCAAACGGCATCAAGACCAGGAAGATCCTGCTCGTATCGACCGACAGGACGTTTGCGCAGGACACGCGCACCGCGTTTTCCGCCTCCGAGATCATACAGCTCTCGACAGTGGAGAAGAACGTTACCGAGTTGCGCGGCGAGATCCAGGAAGCCGACTTCGGCGCCATCATCGTCGACATGGATGCGGCAAGGCTGGAGGAGGTCGAGTCGCTGCAGCGCATCATGCGCCGGCTGGAGGACAAGGTTCCTGTCGTCGTCGTCACCCAGGAGTTCAACGCCGCCGCGGTGCGCATTCTCGTGCAGCTCAAGGTCGCGGATTTCCTGGTCAAGCCGATCACCACCGCCGATCTGGTGCGCTCTGTCGTGCGGGCACTGCAGGGACCCGGGCGCGAGGAAAACAGCGAGTCGCAGATCTACACCTTCATGCCTGCCGCGGGCGGCGTCGGCACCACCACGCTGGCGCTGCAGACCGCTTTCCAGCTGCATCACTCGGTGACGCGCGGCGCCTCGACCTGCGTCGTCGATCTCAATTTCCAGCAGGGCGCCTGTGCCGAATATCTCGACCTCGAACCGCGTTTCGACATCACCGAGATCGAGAACCAGCCCGAGCGTCTCGACCGGCAACTGCTCGACGTGATGCTGTCCAAGCATGCCAGCGGGCTGTGCGTGCTGGCGGCACCGGCGCATCCGGCAGAGATGCGCTCGTTCAAGACTGATGTCGTGGTGCGCATGCTGGACCTCGTTTCGGCCTATTTCGACAATGTCGTCATCGACATGCCACGCACCTGGTTTCCATGGACGGAAACCGTGCTGCTCGGTTCCAACAAGCTCTACATCGTCGCGGAAATGACGGTGCCGTGCCTGCGCCACACGCAGCGGCTGATCCAGGCGGTCTACGAGACTGCCGGCAAGGAAGTGAAGCCGAACGTCATCGTCAATCGTTTCGAACAGAAGATGTTCGACAACGGCATCAAGCAGGCGGACGTCCAGGAAATTCTCGGCGAGCATTTCGTCGGCGGCATCGCCAACAACTACCGGCTGGTGCGCGAAGCGGTCGATCGCGGCGTGCCGCTGCACGAGATCGATCCGAACGCCAATGTCATCAACGACCTGAAGAAGATCATCCTGCCGGAAGAAGCGGTCCCAACCCGCGCGAAATCGCGCTCGCTGTTTGGTATGGGCCGTGGATTGCTGAAGAGGAAAGCCGGATGACCAGCCGCTTCTCCGCCCTGCAGAACCGAGATGCGCGTCCGCAGCAGCGCGCGCCTGAGACGACGCCGGTCGCCCATCATGCCGTCGTCATTCCGACCAGCCGAAAGGCTTTGCCGGCAAAGCCGGACACAGCGCCGGCAAAGAATGCCAACAAGGTGCTCGATGCGCGCGTGCGTATCCACCGGCTGCTGCTCGAAGAGATCAATCTTGTCGCGCTGGAGCGTTTACCGAAGGATGAGATGCGCCGGCAAGTGCATGATTTCGTGTCGGAAAAGACCAAGCAGGAGCGGATGGCGATCAACACCGTCGAGCTTGACGCGCTGGTCGACGACATCGTCGACGAGATGGTCGGCCTCGGTCCGCTCGAGCCGCTGCTCAAGGACCCCGACATCAACGACATCCTGATCAACGGCCACATGAACTGCTTTGTCGAAAAGAAGGGCAAGCTGCAGCCGGTACACATTCCGTTCAAGGATGAGGCGCATCTCCTGCGCATCGTCAACAAGATCGTCGCCGCGGTCGGTCGCCGCGTCGACGAATCGCAGCCGATGGTCGATGCCCGCATGCTGGACGGCTCGCGCTTCAACGCGGCCATCCGCCCGGTTGCGGTCGATGGGCCGCTGGTGTCGATCCGCAAGTTCTCCAAGAACAAGCTCGGTCTGCACAAACTGGTCGAATTCGGCGCCATCACCCAGAACATGGCCGAAGTGCTGGCGGCGGCCGTGCATGCCCGCAAGACGACGATCATTTCGGGCGGCACCGGCACCGGCAAGACGACCATGCTCAATGCGCTGTCGGCCTTCATTCCGGAAGACGAGCGGCTGATCACCATCGAGGACGCGGCCGAACTCCAGCTGCAGCAGCCGCATGTCGCGCGCATGGAGACGCGGCCAGCCAACATCGAAGGCCATGGCGAGCTGAAGCAGCGCGACCTGGTCAAGAACGCACTGCGCATGCGCCCCGACCGCGTCATTCTCGGCGAGTGCCGCGGCGAGGAGGCTTTCGACATGCTGCAGGCGATGAACACCGGCCACGAAGGGTCGATGGCGACCATTCATGCCAACACGCCTCGCGACGCCATTTCGCGGCTCGAGCAGATGCTTGGCATGACCGGCATGCCGATGACGGTACAGTCGATCCGCAGCCAGATCGCCAGCGCGCTCGACCTGATCGTTCAGCTGACGCGCCTGTCCGACGGCAAGCGCAAGGTGACCAGTGTCGCCGAGGTGACCGGCATGGAAGGAGATGTCATCCAGATGCAGGAGATCTTCCGCTTCGTGCGCACCGGCATGGAGGCCGACGGCAGGATTCTGGGGCACTACGAGGCGACCGGCATCCGGCCGCGCTTCCTTGAGGATCTGCGCGCTATGGGCATCGAGTTTCCTGGACGATATTTCGAACCCGGCCGGCCGCAGGAGTAGCCAAGTGTTCGATGGAATGAGCGCGATCTATGTCGTTTATGCCGCGGCCGCGCTGACCGGCATCCTGATCGCCGAGGCCTGCTACCTGCTTTACGCCGGTCGCAGCGACAAACGCACCGCCATCAACCGGCGCATGAAACTGCAGGAAAGCAAGATCACCCAAGAGCAGGTGCTTGTCCAACTGCGCAAGGAACGCGGCCTCGATGCAGGCACGCCGCTGTTTTCGCTGGATCGGTTCCGCGCTTTGCGAACCCAGTCGGGCATGATCATGCCGCTGTCGAAATTCCTGATGATCACCTGCGGCGTGGCGATGGCGATGACCCTGGTCGCCATCTGGTACGGCTTGCCGCCGCTGATGGGGCTTGTGCTGTTTGTGGTGCTTGTGCCGGTGCTGCCGGTGATCACGCTGCGCTTCAAGCGCAAGCGCCGGGTGAAGCGGTTCGGCATGCAATTGCCGGAGGCGCTGGAACTGATCACGCGTGGCCTGAAGGCCGGCCATCCGGTGCCGGTGGCGATCGCCATGGTGGCGCGCGAGATGCCCGACCCGATCGGCACCGAGTTCGGCGTCATCGCCGACGAGGTGACCTATGGCTCCGATCTGGTTTCGGCGTTGAACTCGCTGTTCGACCGGGTCGGCCAGGAGGATCTGCCGCTGTTCGTCACCGCTGTCTCGATCCAGACCAGTTCGGGCGGCAATCTGCGCGAGATCCTTGACGGCCTGGCGACGACGATCCGCGAGCGCGGCAAACTGCGCCGCAAGGTGCGCGCAATTGCGACAGAAGGCCGGATGTCGGCCTACATACTGACGGCGGTGCCGGCGTTGCTGTTCACCGCCATCATGGCGCTGATGCCGGGCTTCTACAGCGACGTCTGGGGCGAGGCGAAAACCTGGTACCTGCTCGGTGGGTCTATCACCTGGCTGATGCTGGGCAATCTGATGATGTTCAAGATGTCGAATTTCAAGTTCTGACATGCAGGGCTTCATCGAATTCCTCGCCTCGCTTGCACCGACCTCGTTGATGCCGGTGGCCATCCTGCTGCTGGCGGCGGGTGCTGCCGCTGTTGCCTGGCCTGTTGTCATGGCGAAGGGCGACCGCAACGAGGTCATGCGCCGGCTCAGGGTCGACAACGGTCCCGTGGCCGCCAAACCAGAGCCGGTGCAGAAGAAGAATACCGGCGTCGTGCGCGAGAAGGCGGTGAAGCGGGCGCAAGAATTCTACGCCAGGAGCGATCCGGAAAATGTCGCCCGGCTGCGCATGAAGCTCATCCAGGCGGGCTACATGGAGCCGCGTGCTGTCGGCACGTTCTTCCTGATCCGGTTCAGCGCGATGATCGGCACGGCAATCGGTGTGTTTGTGCTCAACCGGTGGATGGCCAGCCCGGACGCGACGATGGCCAGCCGCTGGACCTTCGTCATCCTGTCGGGAGCGGCCGGCTATTTCCTGCCCGGCCTGGTGCTGGGCCAGAAAGTGCGGGAACGCAGGCGTGAGTACCGCAACGGCTTTCCCGATTTCATGGACTTGATGATTGTCTGCTCGGATGCCGGAATGAGCATGGAGGCCGGCATAGAGCGCGTCTCCAAGGAACTTGCCAAGACCTATCCCGCGCTCAGCCAGAACCTGCAGCTGGTGTCGTTGGAGCTGAGGGCAGGGCGCAGCCTTGACGATGCGCTGAAGGCGCTCGCCGACCGCCTCAGCCTGGACGAGGTGCGTTCCTTCGCCACGCTGCTGCAGCAGTCCAAGGAACTCGGCACCAGCCTGTCGGGGGCGCTGCGCGTCTTCTCCGACGACATGCGCCACAAGCGTATGTCGTTGGCCGAGGAAAAGGCGCACGCTCTGCCGGCCAAGATGTCGGTGCCGGTGGTTGTGTGCATCCTGCCGGTAGTGCTGATGATCGCGGCCATTCCAGTCATCGTCAAAATGACGGCGCACTAGCATGATGCCGAAAAGTGTGAGGCTTCGATTCGACCTGAAATCGTCCGGCTCTAGCGAGCGCCCCACAAGAGTCCTAACAATGGGACTGACAAACCATTGTTCTGACCGAACGCGGCCTTGCAGGTGAAAAGTCCATGCTGTTGCGCACCTTCTTCCTCGGCCTTGCCGCGGCCAGCCTGTCGCCCGCCTGGGCTGTGGCCGACGATTGCGGCGATGCCGCCGCCCTGCTGCAGCAGGCCTACCCCAAGGCTCGAAAGAGCGCCGACGGCACCTCGTTCACGCTCGAACCCCATATCAGCATCGCCCTGACGGATGGCGACACGCCGTTTGGGCTGAGCTGCAAGATCTGGCCTGCCCATGACGACCTGCTGTTGGTAGCCGTGCCGCTGATCGACAGCGCGCAATCCAGCGACGATGGCCATGTCGGCGATATCGAGCTTCTGGTCGTCGACAGGAACAGCCTGCAGGTGCGCCAGCGCCTGCTCCAGCCGGGGCTGATCACCGATGATGCCATCGCCATCCGCAAGATCGAATTCGATACCGGCCGCTACAGGCTGGCGCCCGGGGTCATGGGCTTCGGCCTGCGCATCGAAATCGCGAACCATTCGCAGGCCAATCCCTTCAGCGAGACCGACCTGCGGCTTTATGCTCTCGCCGGCGATGCCTTGCGCCTCGTGCTCGATGGCGTTGTCGTGGCCGGCAATGGCGGCGAGGGCGATACCAATTGTGCGGGATCCTTTCATTCGACTGAGGTCAGCCTGGCGATGAGCCCGACGAGCAATCACGGCTATCATGACATAGTCGCGCTCGAGCGGAGGCAAACCGACGATCCGTCTCCCGACAAGGATGGCGAGTGCCAGTCCCATCCCGGCAAGCCGATGAACCGGACCTACCGGCTGCGCTACGACGGCAGCCGCTATCCGGTTCCCGAAGTACTCAAGGTCATGGGGCCGTGAAGGGCCGCTCGCTTGCTTGCTGCCGGGATTCTCTTGGGAATAAGTCTTCGTCTGATGCCTGGTGGTTAATGGCTGGTGTGCCCGAAGCCGAATTTTGGCGGCGTTTCGGCACCGAAGTTTAATCGCCGCTGATATAGTGTGTTTCCTGAAGAACGACCCGGCAAATCGGGCGATGAGGCAGGGGCATGCGTCACAGTAATTTCACGGCAATGGCCGCGATGGCGGCCGTCTTGATGATGTCTGGCTGTTCGACCAGCACCGTCGACACCACCAAGACCACCGCCATTCAACCGGCGGCAAAAGACATCGAAACTTCCGATCTGGCGCAAGGCAAGGCGCAGTTTCGCGACGCCAATTACGGTCTTGCCGAGCAGCATTTCCGCAAGGCCGTCGAGTTGAAGGCCGACAACGCCGAGGCCTGGATGGGGCTCGCCGCTTCCTATGATGAACTCGGCCGCTTCGACTTCGCCGACCGTGCCTACGGCCAGCTTTTGAAAGTCGCCGGCCGCAAGCCGCAGATCGTCAACAATATGGGTTATTCGCAACTGCTGCGCGGCAATCGCAAGAAGGCCAAGGCGCTGCTGCTCGAATCGAAGGCCGGCATGGCCGATCCCACCGTCGTCGACGCAAACCTTGCTCTCTTGAACAAAGGTTGATCTCGCATCCATGGGTCCGGTTTCGGGATACGTGGCATCGACGCTTTGTAAACCTTATCCGCAGGTTGGTCGAACGATCGGCTGAAAATCCGTATCTGAGGGCTGCCGCTAACCTAGAATGCAGCGCAACCGCCGACGCTCGAGAGGCCCTTGCCCGATATGCTGGACTTCAGTTCGCTCCTGCTCGCAGCCGCGCTGTCGGGCATCTGCCTCAGCGTCACCATGTTTGCGATCTGGTTCACCGCGCCCAAGGCAGGCTTCGTGCTGACGGTGGCGTGCGGCATCCTGGTGCTGGTCGCGCATGTGATCCTGTTCTGGCGCTACACCAAGGATCCCGATCCGCTGCTCTGTCAGATCGTGCTTGCGCTGCTCAGCCTGGGGTTCCTGATCCTCTGCGTGTCGGCCATGCAATATCTGGGCGTGCACGGCTACAGACGCGCCGTTGCACCTGCGCTTGCCGCCATGGCTGTCTGTGCGGCAGTGACCTTCCTGGGGCTTGACGGTGTCGGCTTCATCGTCACCTACGCCACGGTGACGGTGCTTCTGTCGGCGATCGGCGCCATGTTTTGGATCAATGGCAGTCACGATCGCCGGATCCTGCTGGTGGTTTCGTTTCTGAGCGGCACCTGCGCTGTGTCGTTTGCGCTTTGTGGCGTGGTTCTGCTGACCAAGGGGCAATGGACGCTCGCGGTCGCGCCCGACAACTGGGCCGAACGACTGAATTCCGTCGTGGCGGTGGCTTGCATGACCGGGCTCGGCGCATTGACGCTCTCCCTCCACCATCTGCAGGCGCAGATCGAGCTGAAGGCCGAGACCATGACCGACCCGCTGACGGGGTTGATGAACCGGCGGGCGTTGACGTCGCTCTACGGCGAGCGGAGTTTCGGTCCGTTCATGTCCGTCGTCATGTTCGACCTCGACCACTTCAAGCGGACGAACGATGTCTATGGCCATCCGGTCGGGGACCAGGTCTTGTGCCGCTTCGCCGCGGTCATCAAGAAATATGCCAGGACCGGCGTCGACGCTTTTCGCCTGGGCGGCGAGGAATTCGCCGTCGTCATGTCGCGAATGACGGAAGAGAAGGCCCATGATCTCGCCAGCAAGATCTGTGTGGCCTTCGGCACCGAGATCGTCGCCACCCAACTCGGCAAGTTGCGCAGCACGGTCAGCGGCGGCATCGGCTTTGGCGAGGCAAGCGGCAGCAGCCTCGATGAGGTGCTGACCGAGGCCGATGCGGCGCTCTATGCCGCCAAGCGCGCCGGGCGAAACTGCGTCATCAGCCGTAAAAGGACAGGCAAGGCCGAACCTATCAAGCCGGCCTTGCGCTCCGCGTAATTATTCCGCCGCACCCAGATAGTCCGACAGTGGCGGGCAGGAGCAGACCAGGTTGCGGTCGCCGGCGACATTGTCGATGCGTGACACCGGTGGCCAGTATTTGGCTGCCGTGTCGGCGTCGCCGGCGGGATAGGCCGCCTCCAGGCGCGAGTAGGGATGCGTCCACTGGCCGGCCAGCACCTCGGCGGCGGTGTGCGGCGCGTTGACCAGCGGATTGTCGGCCAAAGGCCATTCGCCCCTGGCGACTTTCGCTGCCTCGCCTGCGATGGCGATCATCGCCTCGCAGAAGCGGTCGAGTTCCCGCTTGGGCTCGGATTCGGTCGGCTCCACCATCAGCGTGCCGGCGACCGGGAAGGACATGGTCGGCGCGTGGAAGCCGTAGTCGATCAGCCGTTTGGCGACATCGTCGACACTGATGCCGGCGCTGTCCTTGAGCACGCGGGTGTCGAGGATGCATTCATGCGCGATGCGATCGTGCCTGCCCTTGTAGAGAAGCGGGAAATGCGGCGCGAGCCGTGTCGCCACGTAGTTGGCCGAGATGATGGCGGTCTCCGTCGCCTGCTTCAGTCCGGCGGCGCCCATCATGCGGATATACATCCAGGTGATCGGCAGGATCGAGGCACTGCCGAATGGTGCGGCCGACACGGCGTGCGCCGAACCTTCGGTGACATGTCCCGGCAGATAGGGCTGCAGATGCGCCTTTACGCCGATCGGGCCGATGCCCGGGCCACCGCCGCCATGCGGAATGCAGAAGGTCTTGTGCAGGTTCATATGACAGACATCGGCGCCGATATCGGCGGGCCGCGCCAAGGCGACCAGCGCGTTGAGATTGGCGCCATCGAAATAGACCTGGCCGCCATGCTCGTGGATAAGGGCGCAGAGGTGGCGTGCACCTTCCTCGTAGACGCCATGCGTCGAGGGGTAGGTGAACATCAGTGCCGCGAGATTCTTGGAATGCTCGTTGGCCTTGGCTCTCATGTCGTCCATGTCGATATTGCCGTCCTCCAGGCAGCGCACAACGACAACGCTCATCCCGGCCATCGCAGCACTTGCCGGATTGGTGCCATGAGCGGAGGAGGGGATCAGGCAGACGGTGCGATGACCTTCGCCGCGTGAGCGATGATAGGCGCGGATTGCAAGCAGGCCGGCATACTCGCCCTGGCTGCCGGCATTGGGCTGCAGGCTGACGGCGTCGAAGCCGGTGATCTCCGACAGCCATCCTTCCAGTTCGCCGATCATGGCGCGATAGCCGGCCGAATGGCTTGCCGGCGCGAAGGGATGCAAATTGGCGATTTCAGGCCAGCTTACCGGCATCATTTCCGCCGCCGCGTTGAGCTTCATGGTGCAGGATCCCAGCGGGATCATGCTGCGGTCGAGCGCCAGATCCTTGTCGGCCAGCCGGCGCAGCAAGCGCATCATGTCGGTTTCCGACTTGTTCTCATGGAACACAGGCTGGGTCAGGAACTCCTTGCCGCGCGGCTTGCCAGGTACGGTGCTGTCGGCCGACGGAGAGGCCTTGGCGCCGAACAGGGCGGCGATCGCATCGAGATCGGCATCGGTCGAGGTCTCATCGAAGCTGATGCCGACATGGTCGGCATCGATGACGCGCAGCAGCCGGCCGGTCTTTTCAGCCGCAGTGGCGATCTGCGCCGCCTTGCCCTTGGTCTCCACCGTCACCGTGTCGAAACGGCTGGCGCCGATCACCGACACGCCTGCCGCTTCGAGGCCGCTTGCCAGACGATTGGCCAGCGTGTGGATGCGCCCGGCAATCGCCTGCAGCCCGGCGGGGCCGTGCCAGATCGCATAAGCCGTCGCCATGTTGGCAAGCAGCGCCTGTGCGGTGCAGATGTTGGAGGTCGCCTTGTCGCGGCGGATATGCTGTTCGCGTGTCTGTAAGGCAAGCCGGTAGCCGGGCCGGCCTTTGCTATCGGTGGATTGGCCGACCAGGCGGCCAGGCATCAGCCGCGTCAACTTGTCGGAGACGGCGCAATAGGCGGCGTGCGGCCCGCCAAAGCCCATCGGCACGCCAAAACGCTGCATCGGGCCGACGGCAATGTCGGCGCCAAGCTTGGCCGGCGCATCGGTCAGCGCCAGGCCGAGCGGATCGGCAATGAAGACGACGATGGCGCCGGTCGCACGCGCCTTGTCGATCGCCGCCTTGTGGTCGCCATAGACGCCAAACGTATCCGGCCAGGAGACGAGCAAAGCAGCGGTGTTGTCGTCGATCGTCTCGCCGTCGATCTCGATGCCGAGCGGCTCGGCGCGGGTACGCACGACGTCCAGTGTCTGCGGGTGTGGCGTGCCGGCAAGTGCGATCTTGGTGCGCTTGTCGCGGTGGTGGCGCAAGGCGATGCCTATGGCTTCGGCGACCGCGGTTGCTTCATCCAGCAGCGAGGCCGACGCCACCGGCAGACCGGTCAATTCCGTGACCAGCGTCTGGAAGTTGAACAGCATCTCCAGCCGGCCCTGGCTGATCTCGGCCTGATAGGGCGTGTAGGCCGTGTACCAGGCCGGGTTCTCGAACAAGTTGCGCTGGATGACCGGCGGCACATGCACGCCGTGATAGCCGGCACCGATAAAGCTCTTCAGCACCGTATTCTTGGCCATGGTCGCCGACAATTCGGCCAGCGCTTCCGCTTCGCTGGCCGGTGCGGGCAGGGTCAGCGGCAAGTCGAGGCGGATCGACTGCGGCACGGCCTGGCTGATCAGCGTCTCGATGGACGGAACGCCGATCACGGCAAGCATGGCTCTGACATCGTTGACGCTCGGGCCGATGTGGCGGGCCGAGAAGGGAGTGAGTGCTGCGGTCATGTCAATCCGTCCTGATATCAGCCGATATGGGCTTTGTAGGCGGCCTCATCCATGAGGCCCGCGAGCTGGCTTTCGTCGGCAAGCTTCATCTTCCACAGCCAGCCGGCGCCGGTTGCCGCCGAGTTGACCAGTGACGGGTCCGACGACAGCGTGCTGTTGGCTTCGGTGATCTCGCCATCGACCGGCGCGTAGACATCGGAAGCCGCCTTGACGGATTCGACCACGACGGCGGTGTCGCCCTTGGTCAATTTCTTTCCGGTCTCCGGCAGTTCGACGAAGACGAGGTCGCCGAGCTGCTCCTGCGCATAGTCGGTGATGCCGACAGTGGCGATGCCGCCCTCGACGCGGAGCCATTCGTGATCTGATGTGAAATAGGTCGTTGCCATTGAGATCATCCTTTGCGGTAGCGATGCGGTGTGAAGGGCAGGGAGCTGATATCGACTGGGATTTTCGTGCCGCGAACATCGGCGAAAACCCGTATTCCCTGTTTGGCCAGTGGCGCCGTGACATAGCCCATGGCGACCGGATGGCCGGCTGACGGGCCAAAGCCGCCTGATGTGACATGGCCGGCGGGCGTGCCGTCGGCGTCAAAGAGCGCGGCGCCGGCGCGCACCGGCTGGCGGCCTTCCGGCTTCAGCCCGACGCGCTTTTGCGCGGGTCCTCGTTCCACGGCGGCGCGGAGCGCATCGGCGCCGATGAAAGTGCCGGAAGCGCGGATGTCTTTCGGAATAGCCCACATCAAGGCAGCGCTGGCCGGGTCGGTCTCCGGCGTGATGTCCTGGCCATGCAGGCAGAGCCCGGCCTCCAGCCGCAGACTGTCGCGGGCGGCCAGGCCGATCCACAGCACGCGTTCATCGCCGAGCAGCTTCGCGACGAGGTCGCGCGCATCGGCTTCCGACAGGCCGATCTCGAAACCGTCCTCGCCGGTATAGCCCGACCGGCTCATGAACCAGTTCTTGCGCGGTTCGACACCATGCATGAACAGCAGCGAGCCGGTCTCGATGCCGGCGCGCGAAAGGGCGGCCCAGGCTTCAGGACCCTGGATGGCCAGGAAGACGCGGTCGAGCGGCTCGACCCTGGCGTCGAAATCCGCGGCAAGTGCACGCAAATGCTTTTCGTCGGCGACGGCGTTGCCTGCATTGGCGACCACCATGAACCTGCTATCGCCAAGTCTGGTGACGATCAGGTCGTCCAGAATGCCGCCTGCCTCGTTGAGGAAAAAGGACAGTTTGGACTGTGAGATTTGGAGTGCGCCTGCATCCAAGGGGCAAGCGCGGTTGAGCAGCGCAACCGCCTCCGGCCCGCTGACTTCGAACAGCTTCATATGCGAGATGTCGAACAGGCCAGCCTGTTCGCGGGTGTGAAGATGTTCCTTCATGACGCCCGCCGGATAGGTCAGCGGCATCGACCAGCCGGCAAAAGCGCCAAAACGCGCACCGGCGGCCACATGGATGTCTTCGAGGGGTAGGTGTCTTGTATCGTCGCCCGTCATGTCGTCTCCAGAGTCGCACGCAATCGGCCGCGAATGGCGACCAGTCCGTGCCCCTCTGTCTGAAGCCTGAGAGACTCGCGCAGCCGGAGCTCTGTCAGCGGCGCTTACACCTTCGGCGCGGGGGCAAGCCCCGACTTTCCAGAGTGTCTTTCCCGTCTACGGTTCTTTTGCCTGAGAGATTTCGGGCGATTTCCCCTTCGGCGACAGCTCTCGCTGTTCTCTCCCGCAAACAGGTAGGACTCAGACCCTGAGTCCTCGACGCGCCATCCATAGCTCGCGCGCGACGGCTTGTCACCTGTCAGCGACATCTAAAGCGCGTGCATGCCATTCTTCAAAACCGCGGCACGTTTTTGGGCGACATGCGTTGGCCGACAAGTCTTCGCTAACCACGCCGTTTGCCGGTTTTTCAAGACACTGCTGATATGTTGGCTTGTATGACGCTTGGGGCCGGCGCTTGGCGACGGCGGACGGGGACGACAAATGGGCGAATTGATCATGAGCGCGCCGGTGGCCGGGCTGACCTCGAAAAGCCGCATCGCCGCGGAGGACGTGGCGATGTTGCGCCATGAAGTGTTCGGCGATGGCGTCGTGACGCGCGGCGAGGCCGAGGCGCTGTTTGCGCTCGATGCAACGGCGAAGGACAAATGCGAGGAATGGCCGCCCTTCTTCGTGGAGGCGGTTACCGACTATATCGTCCACCAGGAAAAGCCGTCGGGCTATATCTCGCAGGACAATGCCGACTGGCTGATCCGCACGATCTCGCGCGATGGCATGGTCGACAGCCGGACCGAGCTCGAATTGCTGGTGCATGTGCTGGAACAGGCAAGATCGTCGCCGAGCCAGCTTTGCGTCTATGCGCTGGAGCAGGTGGCGCATGCCGTCATTGACGGCAAGGGGCCGCTGATGCTCGGCGGCGCGCTGGCTCCCGGCCTCATCGCACAGGCGGAGGTCGAGCTGCTGCGCCGGATCCTCCATGCCCATGGCGGCGACGGCAACATCGCCATCACGCGCGCCGAGGCCGAGGTGCTGTTCAAGATCAACGAGTGCACTGCTCAAGGGCACAACGATCCGTCCTGGAACGAGCTGTTCGTCAAGGCGATCGCCAATTTCGTCATGTGCTCGGCCGGCTACGAAGCACCGACGCGCGATGTGGCGCTGCGCCGCGATGCCTTCCTCGAACATGCCGATCCGGAAATCGGCGGCTTCTTCAGCCGCATGATCTCTGGCGGCCTTGCCGGCATCATGGAAGCCTATCGGTCCCCGGGCGACATCGAGGCCGAGTGGGAAGCCAAGAACAGGGCGGCCGAGACCCTGGCCCGCCGCGCCGAGACGATCGATGCCGGCGAAGCCGGCTGGCTGATCGAACATATCGGCGTCGACAGGCCTCTTTACGAGAACGAACGCGCGCTGCTGACGCTGATCAAGCACGCCTCACCGGAAATCCATCCGGCGCTGAGGCCGCTGCTCGACAAGGTTGCCTGAGCGGTAGGGGGTTGCCTCGGTCAAAGCCGGGGTTGCCCGATTAGATCTGGTCGACGTCGATGTATATCCTTGCCAAGCCTTCCCTGACGGTCGACATGGCATCGGCGACGCTGATGGCGATGTGGTCGTGCATGAGCCTTGCGGCCCTGTTGGCATCGCGGGCTACCATGGCCCGGGCGATTTCGCTGTGTTCGGTGTAGGTCGTCGACAATCGCCGGTGCTTCTCCACTTCGATCTTGCGAACGAAATGGATGCGCGTGTTGATGCCTTCGAGCATGCGCGCCAGTTCGGAATTACCTGACAGCCTGGCGATGCGGATGTGAAATTCCTCGTCCCTGGCGGTCAGCTCAGTGCTGGAAAATGAGTCGGCGCGCGCCATGGTGAGCGTCCACCAGTCGACGAGCGCGGCAAGCTCCTCATCTGTCGAGCGCTGGATCGCCAGCCTGACGGAGCGCTCCTCGAGCACCGCCCGCACGTCGGAAAGATTGACGATCTCGTCGACATCGAAGCCCCGGCAAAAGAAGCCGCGATTGGTCTGGAAAGTGATGAGTTCTTCTGTGACCAACCGCTGGAGCGCCTCCCGGATCGGGCTGCGGCTGACATTCAGCCTGGCGGCAAGCGCCACTTCGTTGATGCGCTCGTTCGGCTTGAAGCGATAGTCCATCGCCATGCCACGGATTTCTCCATAGACACGCGGGCCGGTCTTGATCGGCTTGGATGCCAACGCCGCGCTGTTGTCCTGGTTGCTTTGCCTGGTGGGTCGGGGCATGGCCTCGTCAAGCCTTTGCGGCGCTTGGTTCGGTGAACCGCGCCTGTGTGGGAAGGATACCGTCGAGGGCGATCGGCGCGGTCCGGCCGGCGATCAGATCGGCGATGATACGGGCCGATCCATGCGCCATCGTCCAGCCGATATGGCCGTGCCCGGTGTTCAGCCACAGGTTTCGGATGTCGCGCAGGCCGAGGATCGGCAGGTTGTCGGGCGTCATGGGCCTCAGGCAGGCCCGCATCTCGGCGCGATCATAGGCGATGCCGCGCGGGAACAAGTCCTGCGTGACGCGCTTCATGAAGGCGAAATCCGAAGGCTTGTGGCTGCGATCATAGCCTGCGAATTCCGCGGTAGCGGTCACGCGGATGCGATCGCCCATCGGCGTGATGGCGACGAGGTTGTGCTCATCGATGACAGGGAGTTTTGGAGCCAGCGCCCGATCGACGATGGGAATGGTCATGGAATATCCCTTGACCGGATAGATCGGCAGACCAAGGCCGATCTTGCGGGCGAGGACGGGGCTCTCGGCGCCGAGACTCAGAACGTAGGTGTCGGCCAGAAACTCTCCCTTGTCGGTGACGACCTTGGTGATCGTTTCCTTTCTGCGTTCGATCCCCACGATCCTGGTCCCTGTCAGGATCTTGCCGCCCCTATTTTCGACGATGGCCGCCAGCGCGCGCGTGAACTTGGCGGCGTCGCCGGTTTCGTCGGTCGGACACAATACGCCGCCGGCAATGTTGTCGCGCGACGAAGCCAGCGCCGGCTCGCGGTCAACGATTTCCTGCGCGTCTACGATGCGGATCTCCTGGCCGTCGGCTTCCAGCAGGCGCATGTTGGCGACGCCCTTGTCGAGCGCCTGATGGCTGCGGTGGAAATAAAGAATGCCGTCCGACGTCCTGTCGTACGGGATCGCCTCTTCCCTGACGACCGCCTGCAGGACCGATTGGGAATGGACCGCAAGCCGATGTTTGAGCAGAGTGTTGCGACGTGCTTTGGCGGCCGTGCATTGCATGAGGAAGCGCAGCGACCAGCTGTAGAGATGCGGGTCGGTGGAGAGCTTGAAACGAAGCGCCTGGTCTTTCAGGAACAGTGACTTCAGCAGGGTTTTTGGCGCGGCCGGCGATGACCAGACGAAGGAATGGCCGGGCGCGATCATGCCGGCATTTGCCCAGCTTGCCCCTTCGGCCACCTGTGATGCCTGCTCGAGAACGGTGACCGTGTGGCCGTCCTTCTGCAACTGATAGGCCGTGGTGATCCCGACAACGCCGCCGCCCAAGATCAATACGCGCATCGCTGTCCCGAATGGTTGTCGTTTCTATTGTCGACAATTCAATAGGAAGACGCTGGTCATTGTCAACGGCGCGTGGGTCGACGATCGATTCACCGTTCAGACAGGGCGAAACCCCGGCATTTCTCGGTTCCCAAAATTCGAACGGAGCTCTTGACACGTTTGGCAAAGTTGTCGTTTCTATTGTCGACAATTCTGATTGGCATCAGGAAGGGGACTGCGCCATGGACGCCCCGCTTAGCCGCGCCGACGACACGCTTGTCCTCGACAAGGAACACATTCCCTTCACGACCGACGACGGCATCGGCACCCGCGCCAATCTCGGCCTGCTCGTTCTTCGGACCGACCAGACCATCGAGGATGAATTCCGCTATGCGCTGCCCGCGCGCGACATCGCGCTGTACGAGGCGCGGCTCTACAGCGATGTCGAGATCACGCCTGAAAACCTGATGAAGATGTCGGCCGTCATCCCGGGAACGGTCGGGCTCTTGCCGGACGTCAAGTTCGATGTGATCGGCTTTGCCTGCACTTCGGGAGCGCTGGTTATCGGCGAGGACAAGGTCGCCGAACGCGTTCACGAGGTGCTGCCGGGCGTGCAAGTGACCAACCCGGTGACGGCGGCGCGGGCGGCGCTGAAGGCCCTGGGCGTTTCGCGGATCGCGTTGCTCACCCCTTATTTGGCGAAAATCAATCATTCCTTGCGGGCTTCGCTGATGGCGCGGGGGATGGATATTCCGGTCATGGGCTCCTTCAACGAGGCGGACGACAATGTCGTTGCACGCATCACGCCGGCATCGGTCAAGCAGGCCATTTTGGAGATCGGCGCGTCGAGCGACTGTGAGGCGGTGTTTGTTTCCTGCACGAGCATGCGCGTTGCCCGCATCATCGAGGAGGTCGAGAAGGAACTGGGGAAACCGGTAACCTCGAGCAATCACGCCCTTGCCTGGCACATGCTGCGGCTCGGCGGCATTGGCGAGCAGATCGCCGGAAAGGGCGAACTGTTTCGCCGCTCGCTATAGGTTGGCCATCTTTGGGGCCGCAGCGTTTGCGGTGTGCGATTCAGATTCCGCCGTACCAGTCATAACCATTGTCTTCCCAATAGCCGCCGCGACCGCCGCCGACAGTGGCGAAGCCGTCGACCAGCTCGATCTTGTAGAGATATTTCGGCATCTTGTAGCCGAGTTGGCGCTCGACGCGAACCCGCAGCGGCGCGCCGTTCTCGACCGGCAGCGGCTTGCCGTTCAGGCCATAGGCGAGGATCGTCTGCGGGTGACGGGCATCGATCAGGTCGATGCTGCCGTAATATTTGATGTCGCCCGACAGGCTGCGGTCGATCGTGTCGAGGCAATGGAACATGACGTAGCGCGCCTGCGGTTTGACCACCGCCTGGTCCAGCACCAGCGACAGCGGCGTGCCGGTCCATTTGGCGATGCAACTCCAGCCTTCGACGCAGTCATGGCGCGTGATCTGGGTGCGGGTCGGCATGTTCTGGAGTTGCTCGCGGCTGAGCGACAGCGGCTTCTCGACAAGGCCTGAAACCTCCAGTCGCCAGTCGGCGAAGTTGTTGGCGAGCAAGCCCTTGTAGACATCGTCATCGGGAGCCGTCACACCATTCGGCCGCTGCGGCTGGCGGATGTCGGCCTCGGTGAATTCCGGCGCCAGCGCGTCACGTCCGGCAAGCAGGCGCTGTGCCCGGTATGTCAGGTCATTGGCGTTTTCGAGGAAACTGCGCAGGCCGCTGCCAACACCTAGCTGACTGTCGAAGGCGTCGCAGCCCGACAGCATGATGCCGGAGACGCCAAGGCTGGCACCAGTCAGGAATTTGCGGCGGCTGATCTGGAATTTTGCCATGTCAGGCACTCCTCTCGGCTGTATCGTCCTGTGCGGGAGGATCTGTCCGATACCAGCCGGTAATGATCGAGCGCAGTTCGTTGATCGGGCCGGCGGCCAGGATCATCAGGATATGGACGACGAAGAAGGCGACCAGCAGCACCATGACGGTGAAATGGATGGTGCGTGCCGTCTGCCGGCCACCGAGCAGATCGTTGAGGAACGGCAGCACCGAATTCATGCTCGGCGACATCGCCAGGCCGGTGATGATCATCAGCGGCAACAGCACGAACAGCACGCCGCTATAGGCCATCTTCTGCAGCGTGTTGTATTCGCGCGCGTGGTGGAATTTGAGCTTGGCATGGTCGACGATGTCTTGCGGCAATCGCTTCAAATCGTCGAGGCGTGGCGCGAGATCGCGCCGCAGATGGCCGTTCACGATGCTGGCGACAAACCAGACGATCAACGTCGTGGTCAGTATCCAGGCAAAGAAGAAATGGATGACGCGCGCGGTGCCGAGATCATAGTAGGACGGGATGGTCGCCCAGGATGGAAAGGCGCGGGATGTCTCCTGGCCGGCCGGACCCGACCAGCCGAGCACGCCAGTCGTGTCGAAGCGCTTGCCGAAGATTTCCGTGTAGCCGCGCGGACCCGCGTCGGAATTCTCAGCGCCGATGGCGAAGATGGTGTTGTTGTAGTCAAAGCCCGATTCTTTGCCGATATAGAGCTGCGGACGGGCATTGAAGATCTGCAGGCCTGACAGCAGCATGAAGAACAAGGAGATGGCCCAGAGCCAATGCGTCAGCCGCGTCCAGCGAGACTGCCGGTAGATCAGCGTTTTGTCGTTCGACGCAGAAGCGCCTGGATCGGCGGCGGATTGGCTTCTGGCAACGGATTCCATCGTCTTTCGTCTCCCGGCCTCGCGGCATGGCCTGCGCGTTCATTGTCCTCCTGATACGTCGCGATCCAAACCGATGTTTCATCCGATCACGGATTTATTACGGACCGCCCAGGCTGACGGCGAGATTGACGGCAGCGGCGACGATGACCGTGTTGAAGAAAAACGACAGGATGGAATGGACAAGCACGACACGACGCATATGCGTTGTCGAGATGTTGGTATCGGCAGTCTGTGCGGTCATGCCGATCACCGTCGAGAAGTACAGGAAATCCCAGCCCTCCGGCCGTTTGTCACCCGGAAACAGCAGTCCGCCGACCGGGATTTTCTTCCTGGTCTCGGCATCCACCGCATCGCCGTCCATCCAATAGACATGGGCATAATGGAGCGCCGCCATGGCATGAATGGTGAACCAGCCGAGCGGGATCGACAGCAGCGCGAAGATGAGCTCGATGGGATGGCTTCTGTCCTTCTGATTGATCAGCAGGAACAACGAGATAACGGCGACGCCGACGACAACAAGCGTCACGGCGAAGATGACCAGCACCGGCTGGTCTGTGGCACGCGCATTCCTGCTCAGATACCTGCCGGTGAACTTCGGCATCTGGGCGACGACGAGAATTACATAAGCGGCAAAGAACGCGTTGGCGCCGATCGAATAGGCAAGCGGGGCGTGCAGCAGCAACGCCACGAGAAGCGCGAAGACGCCAACGCAGGCCGACACAGCGAACAGCATGTGGCGCTGCATGGGTTTGTCTATCGGAGCTTCGGCGGCCATGGTGGTTCCAGCCCTGGATAGCATTAATCCGGTGTGGCCGATTTCACGGCCCGCCGCAAGATGCGGTCGAGCTCGCCAAGAAACCGCGACCGGTCCTGCGGGGCAAAGCTGGCATTGTAGCCCTTGCTTTCGCCTGTCTCGCGCAGATGCTGCTTCAGGTCGCGCATCGCCACCGCCATGCCGATCGTTTCCGGCGTGAAGGGGCGTCCGGTCGGCCCAAGCACATGGGCGCCGAGCGCCACCGCGCGGGCGGCCAGCGGAATGTCGGCGGTGATCACAATGTCGTTGGTGCGTGCATTGTCGACGATCCAGTCGTCGGCGGCATCAGCGCCCTTGGAGACCACGACATTGCGGACCATCGGATCGCGCGATGGCCGCAGGCCGCCATTGGAGACGAAGGTGACAACGACGCCATGCCGGTCGGCCACTTTTTCGACCTCGGCCTTGACCGGGCAGGCGTCTGCATCGACGAGAATGGCGGGGAGTTCGCTCATGTTTCTTTTCTCCTCCCATTGTGAACCACAGAGGTCGCGGCCTGTTGGTGACGGCCTGTGATCTTCCTCAGTAAACCACGACGCTTCTTATCGATTTGCCCTCATGCATGAGATCGAAACCCTTGTTGATGTCCTCGAGCTTCAGCGTGTGGGTGATCATCGGGTCGATCTGGATCTTGCCGTCCATGTACCAGTCGACGATCTTGGGCACATCGGTGCGGCCGCGCGCGCCGCCGAAGGCGGTTCCCATCCAGGTGCGGCCGGTGACCAGTTGGAACGGCCTTGTCGAAATCTCCTGGCCGGCACCGGCAACGCCGATGACGACCGACTTGCCCCAGCCGCGATGCGAGGCTTCCAGCGCCTGACGCATCACCTTGGTGCTGCCGGTGCAGTCGAATGTGTAGTCGGCGCCGCCGATCTGGTCGGCGCCACGCTTGGTCATGTTGACGAGGTGGGGCACGACATCGCCGTCGATCTCCTTCGGATTGACGAAATGCGTCATGCCGAACCGCTCGCCCCACTCCTTCTTGTCGTTGTTCAAATCGACGCCGATGATCATGTCGGCGCCGGCAAGTTTCAGGCCCTGGATGACATTGAGGCCGATGCCGCCGAGACCGAAGACGACCGCGGTGGCGCCGATCTCGACCTTGGCGGTGTTGATCACAGCACCGATGCCGGTGGTGACGCCGCAGCCGATGTAGCAGATCTTGTCGAAGGGCGCGTCGGGGTTGACCTTGGCCAGCGCGATCTCGGGCAGCACGGTGAAGTTGGAGAAAGTCGAGCAGCCCATATAGTGAAAGATCTTGTCCTTGCCGATCGAGAAGCGCGATGAACCGTCCGGCATCAGCCCCTGGCCCTGCGTGGCGCGGATGGCCGTGCACAGATTGGTCTTTCGCGACAGGCAAGAATGGCACTGGCGACATTCGGGCGTATAGAGCGGGATGACGTGGTCGCCCTTCTTGAGCGAGGTGACGCCCTTGCCGATATCGACGACGACGCCGGCGCCCTCATGGCCGAGGATGGCTGGAAACAGGCCTTCCGGATCGGCGCCAGACAGCGTGAATTCGTCGGTGTGGCAGATGCCGGTCGCCTTGATCTCGACCAGCACCTCGCCCTCGCGTGGGCCGTCGAGATCGACCTCCATGATCTCCAGCGGCTTTCCGGCGGCGACAGCGACAGCGGCGCGGGTTTTCATCAGGCGTCCTCCAATGCGGATTTTTTTTCAAGGTTTCAGGTTTTGCCGACACGATCAACTGGCAGCTCGCTCCCCGACTGGGCCACAGCGATGAATTGGAATCGCAAGTCGATTGAAAGGCAGTGAATTGCATGGTCGGCTTGACCCTGCAAGCACAGGCCATAAAAGGAACGGCCGACCCGAGGGATGACATTTCGCATGTTCACCAAGATCCTGATCGCCAATCGCGGCGAAATTGCCTGCCGCGTAATCAAGACGGCGCGCAAGATGGGCATTGCCACGGTTGCCGTCTATTCCGATGCCGATCGCGATGCCATGCATGTCGAGATGGCCGACGAGGCGGTGCATATCGGGCCTTCGCCAGCCGCGCTGAGCTATCTCGTCCCGGAAAAGATCATCGCCGCCTGCAAGGAAACAGGGGCTCAGGCCGTGCATCCCGGCTACGGGTTCCTGTCCGAGCGGGCGGCCTTCTGCGAAGCGCTGGAAGCGGAAGGCATCATTTTCATCGGCCCGAAGCCCAAAGCCATCAAGGCGATGGGCGACAAGATCGAATCGAAGAAGTTTGCCAACGCCGCCAAGGTTTCCACCGTGCCCGGCTGGCTCGGCGTCATCGAGAATGCCGACCATGCCGAAAAGATCGCCGGCGAAATCGGCTATCCCGTGATGATCAAGGCTTCGGCCGGCGGCGGCGGCAAGGGCATGCGCATCGCCTGGAGCGAGGCCGAAGTGCGCGACGGCTTCGACCGCGCGCGCTCGGAAGCCAAGAGCTCGTTCGGCGACGATCGTCTCTTCATCGAGAAATTCATCGTCGATCCGCGCCACATCGAAATCCAGGTGCTGGCCGACGCGCATGGCAACGCGCTCTATCTCGGCGAGCGCGAATGCTCGATCCAGCGACGCAATCAGAAGGTCGCCGAAGAGGCGCCATCGCCATTCCTGGACGCCGCGACACGCAAGGCCATGGGCGAGCAGTCGGTGGCGCTGGCCAAGGCCGTCGATTACCAGAGCGCCGGCACGGTCGAATTCATCGTCGACAAGGACAAGAACTTCTATTTCCTTGAAATGAATACACGATTGCAGGTCGAGCATCCGGTGACGGAGCTCGTCACCGGCATCGATCTGGTCGAGCAGATGATCCGCGTCGCCGCCGGCGAAGAGCTTGGCCTGAAGCAAAGCGACATCAAGCTGAACGGCTGGGCGGTGGAAAGCCGGCTCTATGCCGAAGACCCTTACCGCAACTTCCTGCCTTCGATCGGCCGACTGACGCGCTACCGGCCGCCTGAGGAAGGACAATTCGGCGATGTCGTCATCCGCAACGACACCGGCGTCACCGAAGGCTCCGAAATCTCGATGTTCTACGATCCGATGCTCGCCAAGCTGTGCACCTGGGCGCCGACGCGTCTGGAGGCCATCGATGCCATGTCGGAAGCGCTCGACAGCTTCGTCGTCGACGGTATCGAGCACAACATTCCGTTCCTGGCCGCCTTGATGCAGCATCCGCGTTGGCGGGAAGGGCGGATATCGACCGCTTTCATATCGGAGGAATATCCCGACGGCTTCGCGCCGGTCGTACCGAACGACGATGAGAAGGCCGTGCTGGCGTCGATCGCGACCGCGGTGGAACTGCTGCGCCGTGACCGGCTCGACCGGCTGGGCGGGCGGTTGGCGCCGCATTCGGGAGCTCTGAAGCGCGACTGGGTGGTAAAGATCGGCGATGACTATCTGTCGGCGTCGATCATCGAGGGCATGATTTCCATTCCGATGGAAATCGATCTGTCGATCGATGGCGGCAGGGCGTTGACGGTGGCATCAGACTGGCGGCCGGGCGACCTGGTCTGGCGCGGCACGGTCGGCAAGCGCAAGGTTACGGCTCAGGTCAGGCCGGTTGCCAACGGCTTTCGCATAGCCTGGAAAGGCATGTCGGTGACCGCGGGCGCCATGCTGCCGCGCACCGCCGAGCTGGAAAGGCTGATGCCCGAAAAGGTGGCGCCGGACACGTCGAACCTGCTGCTTTGCCCGATGCCTGGCCTTGTCGTGTCGATTGCCGTTGCCGAAGGCCAGGAGGTCAAGGCCGGCGAGACCTTGGCGGTGGTCGAAGCGATGAAGATGGAAAACGTGCTGCGTGCTGAACGCGACCTTGTCGTCTCCAAACTCAACGCCAAGCCAGGCGACAGCTTGGCCGTGGATGCGGTGATCATGGAGTTTGCGTAAGGCTGGCCGGGCAGGCAGCCTGTGATCAGCAGCGGTTTGTGCTGGACTGGCATCGCGCGGTCCCGGACAATACATCTCCATCGACTCAAGGACCTTCACACAGCACCATGGCCGACGAAAAACTTCCCCGCGATCCCCTGAAGCGCGAAGCAGCGATTGCTGCGGCGCGGCCGGAGGCCCCGGCGCGGCCCTTCGTCCATCTGCGCGTGCATTCGGCCTATTCGCTGCTGGAAGGCGCCTTGCAGATCGGCAAGGTGGTGGCTCACGCGGTCAAGGACGAAGCCCCGGCCATCGCCGTCACCGACACCAACAATCTGTTCGGCGCACTGGAATTCGCGCAGAAGGCGGTGAAGGACGGCATCCAGCCGATCATCGGCTGTCAGACGGCGCTCGCCTTTTCCGGCGAAAACAGCGATGGCCAGCGCGACCGCAGGCGGCAGGGCCCGGATATGCGGCCGGTGGTCCTGCTCGCCGCGACCGAAGCCGGCTATTCCAATCTGGTCAGGCTGGTTAGCCGCGTCTACCTCGAAACGCCGCCGGGCGAAGCCGTGCACCTGACCACCGAAATGATGGACGGCTATTGTGACGGATTGATCTGCCTCAGCGGTGGGCCGCGCGGACCGATCGGCACCGCGCTCAAGGAAGATCGCCGCGACCTGGCCGAAGCCCGGCTTTTGACCCTCAAGGAGATGTTCGGCGACCGGCTCTATGTCGAGTTGGACCGGGTTTCCGGTTATGACCGCGTGATCGAAAAATCCTCGATCGATCTGGCGTATGCCCATGAACTGCCCCTGGTCGCCACCAACGAGGCGTTCTTTTCCTCTCGTGACGACTATGACGCACATGACGCGCTGATCGCCATCGCCGAGGGATCGGTCGTCGCCGCCGACAATCGTCGCCGGCTGTCGCCGGACAATTTCCTGCGCAGCCAGGCCGATATGGCGCGGCTCTTTGCCGATCTGCCGGAGGCGATCGACAACACTGTCGAGATCGCGCTGCGCTGCTCCTACTATCCCAGGAATCGCAATCCGATCCTGCCGCGCTTCACCGGCGGCGATGTCGCCGACAATGACGCCGCGGTGCAGGCGGAAGCCGACGAACTGGCCCGCCAGGCGCATGAGGGGCTCGACGCGCGCCTCGCCATGCATGGCCCAACCGCCGGCTATACGGTCGAGCAATACCGCGAGCGGTTGAACTTCGAGCTTGGCATCATCACCAAGATGAAGTTTCCCGGCTACTTCCTGATCGTTGCCGACTTCATCAAATGGGCGAAGGCTCAGGGCATTCCGGTCGGGCCGGGCCGCGGTTCGGGCGCAGGCTCGCTGGTCGCCTATTCGACGACCATCACCGACATCGATCCGCTGCGCTTCTCGCTTCTGTTCGAGCGCTTCCTCAATCCCGATCGCGTGTCGATGCCCGACTTCGACATCGACTTCTGCCAGGATCGACGTGAGGAGGTCATCCGCTACGTCCAGCAGAAATACGGTCGCGACCAGGTCGGCCAGATCATCACCTTCGGTACGCTGCAGGCTCGCGCCGTGCTGCGCGACGTTGGCCGCGTCCTGCAGATGCCCTATGGCCAGGTCGACAAGCTGTCCAAGATGGTGCCGCAGAACCCGGCCAATCCGGTCAAGCTCGCCGACGCCATCGCCAACGAGCCGCGCTTTGCCGAAGAGGCCGAGAGGGAGCCGATCGTCCAGACGCTGCTCGACATGGCGCAGAAGCTGGAAGGCCTCTATCGCCACGCCTCGACCCATGCTGCCGGCATCGTCATCGGCGACCGGCCGCTGTCGGAACTGGTGCCGATGTACCGCGATCCGCGCTCGGACATGCCGGTCACCCAGTTCAACATGAAATATGTCGAGCAGGCCGGACTGGTGAAGTTCGACTTCCTCGGCCTGAAGACGCTGACCGTTCTGGAGACGGCGGTGAAGCTGATCCGCCGGCGCGGCATCGAGATCGACCTGGCGACGATCCCGCTCGACGATCCCGAGACCTACGCCATGCTGTCGCGCGGTGAAGTGGTCGGCGTGTTCCAGGTGGAAAGTGCCGGCATGCGCAAGGCGCTGATCGGCATGCGGCCCGACTGCATCGAGGACATCATCGCCCTGGTCGCGCTCTACCGACCGGGGCCGATGGAGAACATCCCGACCTACAACGCCCGCAAGCATGGCGAGGAGGAGATGGCGTCGATCCATCCCAAGATCGACCATCTGGTGAAAGAGACGCAAGGCGTCATCGTCTATCAGGAACAGGTGATGCAGATCGCGCAGGAGCTGTCCGGCTATTCGCTCGGCGAAGCCGATCTGCTGCGCCGCGCGATGGGCAAGAAGATCCGCGCCGAGATGGACAAGCAGCGCGAGCGCTTCGTCTCCGGCGCGGTCGAGCGTGGCGTTGGCAAGCCGCAAGCCGACTTCATTTTCGACCTGCTGGCCAAGTTCGCCGACTATGGTTTCAACAAATCGCACGCCGCCGCCTACGCGGTCGTCTCGTACCAGACCGCCTATCTCAAGGCGCATTATCCGGTCGAGTTCCTGGCGGCGTCGATGACGCTCGACATGGGCAACACCGACAAGCTCGCCGATTTCCGCCAGGACGCGCTGCGCCTCGGCATCGAGGTTCTGGCGCCGTCGGTGATATCGAGCTTCCGTCCCTTCGAGGTCGGTGAGAACCGCATCTACTATTCGTTGGCTGCGCTCAAAGGCGTCGGCGACGCGGCGGTCGAGCACATCGTTGCCCAGCGTGGCGAAAAGCCGTTCAAGAACCTCGCCGATTTCTGCGAGCGGGTAGATCCCAAGATCGTCGGCAAGCGCGTCTTCGAAAGCCTAATCATGGCCGGCGCGCTCGACTGCTTCGGCCACGATCGCGCGTCGATGATGGCGGGGGTGGAACGCATGATGGGGCTGGCTTCGCTGGCGCAGCAGAACGCCGTTTCCGGCCAGCATGACATTTTCGGCGCCTCCATCGGCGCCCAGTCGCAGGCGCTCAATCTGCCGGCGACAGAGCCATGGCTCGCCGCCGACCGGCTGCACCGTGAATTCCAGGTGGTCGGCTTCTATCTCTCGGCGCACCCGCTCGACGAGTACAAGGCGGCCCTGCAGAAGATGCGGGTGCAGACGTGGGCCGAGTTTTCGGCGGCCGTCAAGCGCGGCGCCGCCGCCGGCCGTCTTGCCGGCACGGTGACATCCAAGCAGGAGCGCAAGACGCGCACCGGCAACAAGATGGGCGTCATCGCCTTCTCCGATACGTCAGGCCAGTACGAAGCCGTGCTGTTTTCCGAAGGACTGGCGCAATATCGCGATCTGCTCGAGGCCGGCCGCTCCGTGGTCATCACCGTTGCCGCCGAGGACAGGCCGGAAGGCGTCAATCTGCGCATCAACTCAGTGCAGTCGCTGGAGGACGAGGCAAGCCGTATCCAGAAGGCACTTCGCATTTTCGTGCGCAACGCCTCGCCGATCAACACGCTGGCCGGCCAACTGACCGTCAGGGGCGAAGGCCAGGTCAGCTTCGTGCTGATCAAGGAAGAGGGCGAGGGGGAAATCGAGATCGAGCTGCCGAACCGCTACCGGATTTCGCCGCAGATCGCCTCGGCGATGCGCGCGGTGCCGGGCGTGGTCGAAGTGGAGTTGGTGTGACCCCCGCTCTTTCTCGCGCGCGGCAATCAGCCGGGCGGTCGCTGCCGCGAACGCCAGCGCAGTCAGCATGAAGCCGGCACAGAGGAACGGGTCGCAGACGGTTTCAACCTTGGCGCGGCTGCGTGACAGGCTGCGCAGGCTCTATCATGGGCGCACGCCGGCCGCTTTCCGGTTCCAACTGGTGGCCGTCGTCATCGACCTCGCCATCATCGCCTTCTTCATCGCGACGCCGGTTCTTCAGGACAAGCCGTCATTCCTCTGGCTCGACTATTCGGCGGCCGCGCTTGTCGCCGCGGACCTGGTCGCCCGGCTGCTTGCCTCCAAAAACATGCTGCGGCTGATGAAGCAGCCGACGTCGTGGGTCGATGTCTTCATCCTTTTGACGCTGCTGATGCCGACGGCGTTCGCCAATCTCGCCTTCCTGCGCATCCTGCGGCTGTGGTCGCTGTCGCGCAGCGGTTCGCTCTGGCGGCATCTGGAGATGCGCGGCCTGCGGCCGTGGCGCGAGGCCAGCCACGCGGTCATCAACCTCTTGACCTTCCTGTTTGTCATCACCGGCTTCGTCTACACGTTCTTCTTCCGCACTGGCGCCGGCCTGGAGAACTATATCGACGCGCTTTATTTCACCGTCGCCACGGTGACGACGACCGGCTTCGGCGACATCGTGCTGCCGGGCATGGCCGGCAAGCTGACGGCAATCGTCACCATGATCATCGGCATATCGCTGTTTGTCAGACTGGCTCAGGCGATCTTCCGGCCAGCCAAGGTTTTGTTTCCCTGTCCGCAGTGCGGCTTGCGGCGGCACGAGCCGGACGCCGTGCATTGCAAAGCCTGCGGCCATCTCCTCAACATACCCGACGAAGGGAACTGACGGCCGGCGGGACTACGACGCCGCCACTTCGGCCGGCTTCATTGGCCTGCGCTGAAGATTGAGCAGATTGCCCATCAGGATCAGCAGCGCGCCACCGGCGGTGAAGGCGTCGATCTGCTCGCTATAGAGCAGCCAGCCAATCAGCGCCGATAGCGGCACGCGCAGGAAATCCATCGGCGAGACGATGGTCGCGTCGGCATTAAGCGCACGGGCCATGCAGAAATGCGACGACATGCCGGTGAAGGCGATCAGCACGATCCATGGCCACAGCTCCAGTGGCGGGTTGCGCCACGTATAGAGCGCCGGGATGAGACCGACCATCGACTGGATAATCAGCATCCAGCAGATGATGCGCACGACGCTGTCCGTCCGGGTCAGCGATTTGATCGTGACCACCGAGATGCCGAAGCAGGCCGCGGCACCCAGCACGACGAGATGTCCAGGATCGATCGAGCCGACACCGGGGCGCACGATGATCACCACGCCGATCAGCCCCAGCCCGATCGCTGCCAGCTTGGGCCGGTTGAGCCTTTCGCCAAGAAAAATCACCGCCAGGATAGCTGTCCAGATCGGCGTGGTGAATTCGATCGAGATCAGCACGGCCAGCGGGATCAAAGTGAGGGCGTAGAGCCAGGCCGCCTGGCCCGTGTAGTGGATGACGTTGCGGGCGACGTGGGCAATGGGGCGCCGCGTGCGCATGGCTTGAAAGCCGCCACTCGTCATCACCAGCGGCAGAAGGATGAAGAAGCCGATCACAGAGCGCAACTCCAGCACCTGGAAGACGTTGAGCTCCGCTGTCGTGGCTCGGCCGGCGACCGTCATCCCAAGGAAGGAAGCGATCGACAGCGCCATCCAGAACGCGGCCTTGGGGATCGAGGGTGTGGGTGCCATTCGCGCTATGTCGCAGGCCAGGACTTCTGCCGCAATCGCTACGCAAGGCATTCTTCTGGGCCAGTCGCGACTGCCTGGATGTTGTAAAACAGTCATGTGGCGGGCGGAACCTGAAACGGCAAGTGGCGTTGAATCCCGATGGTCAGCCGTGCTGGCGGACCGTCCCGCCTTTTAGAAGATCGACAGGGAGAGCTTCGATGAGATCCTTCGCGCAATTCGCGCTTGCCGGCGGTTTACTGGTTGCGGCAGGGGCGGCACATGCCGACGAGACGCAATTTCTCCAGTCGTTCAAGGGCAATTTCGCCGGCAGGGGTATCGTCAAGGTCACCACCGATGCGCCGACCGTGAACGTGTCCTGCACGTTCAGCTCGAACGCGACATCGACCTCCCTGTCGCTCGACGGCAATTGCCGGGGGCTTGTCGTGGTCACGCGTGCCATCAGCGCGGATCTGAAGGCCAGCGGCGCCAAATACAGCGGCACCTATGTCGGCTCTCGCACGGGACCGGCACAGCTCAACGGCAGCCGTTCGGGCAACGCGATCAACCTGGGCATTCGCTGGGCCAAGGAGGTCAATGGCGACCGAAGGGCGCAGATGAAGGTCGCTGACCGTCATCGACACCGACCCGAAAACCGGCAAGAGCGTGGTGACGAGCAGGATTGATCTGCAACGCACCTAATCCTCAAGCGGCTCCGGCGGATGGGCGTCGCGGCCCTTGCCGAATGTGTAGCCGGTTTCCACCGCCTTGCGGCCGAACTTGTCGCGCAGGGCATCGATGGCGCCTTCGGCCATGGCGCGCTTGCGCGATTGGATGTCGACCAGATCGGGCGGGTCGGCCTTGTCGTCGTCCGAAAGGTCGCTGACGCCGATGCCTAGCAGCCGATATTTCGTGCCGTCGGTTTCCTTGCGCAGAAGCTCCACCCCGGTCTGAAAGATGCGGTCGGCGAGCCGGGTCGGATCGCCGAGCTGGCGATTGCGCGTGCGCAGCTTGAAATCCTGGCTCTTCAGTTTCAGCACCACAGTGCGCCCGGCAATGCCTGACTTTTTCAGCCGTGCCGAGACCTTTTCCGAAAGACCCCTGAGAACCGCGACCAGTTCCTCCAGCGAAGCGATGTCGGTATCGAAGGTGGTTTCGGCCGATACGCTTTTGGCGTCCTGATCGGGATCGACGCGGCGGAGGTCCTCGCCGCGCGAAAGGTGGTAGAGCCGGTCGCCCATCGTGCCGTAGCGGCGCATCAGGTCGCCGCGATCCATCTGCTGCAACTGGCCGATAGTGCGGATGCCGTCACGCTCCAGGGCGGCGTTGAATGCCTTTCCGACACCCCAGATCATGGTCACCGGCTGCGCCGCCAGGAAGCCGACTGCCTCGGCCTCGCCGATGACCGAGAAACCGCGCGGCTTGCGAAAATCAGACGCAATCTTGGCAAGGAACTTGCAATAGGACAGGCCGGCCGAAACGGTGATGCCGATCTCCTTCTCGACGGCCTGCGCGAAGCGCGCCAGCACCACAGCAGGCGGCAGGCCGTGCAGTCGTTCGGTGCCGGCGAGGTCGAGAAACGCCTCGTCGATCGACAGCGGCTCGACCAGCGGTGTCAGCGCTTGCATCATGGCGCGCACTTCGCGGCCGACGCGCACGTATTTTTCCATGTTGGGGCTGATGACGACCGCCTCCGGGCAGGCTTCGAGCGCCTTGAACATCGGCATGGCCGAGCGGACGCCCTGGATGCGGGCGATGTAACAGGCGGTGGAGACGACGCCGCGCTTGCCGCCGCCGATGATCAGCGGCTTGTCCTTGAGCGCCGGATTGTCGCGCTTTTCGATCGCCGCATAGAAGGCGTCGCAATCGATATGGGCCAGATGCAGCCGGTAAAGCTCGGGATGACGCACAAGCCGGGGGCTGCCGCAGCGCTCGCAGCGGCGCGTCGGGCTGCGCTGAAACATCAGGCAGTCGCGGCAAAAACCGTGATCGGGATTGTTGACAGGGGCCGCCATCGCTGCGAACATAAAGAGAACAGAAGCAATGGTACGACAGTGCAAGGCCAGCGACAAGGCTGGCCTGGGGAGAACGCATGAGCACGACCATAGCGCCGCTTGCGCCCGAGCTTTGGGCTGAATTCGAGGACCTCTTCGGCAAGCAAGGCGCCTGCTACGGCTGCTGGTGCACGCATTTCCGGCTGGCGCCGGCGATGCGCCGCGAGAGCAGCCGGGAACGCAACAAGGACCACATCAAGGCGCGTATCGAAGCCGGCCCGCCGCCCGGACTGCTGGCATTCGAGGATGGCCAGGCGGTTGGCTGGATGCAGATCGGACCGCGCGCCGACGTGCCCGAATGGAACAATCAGGGCAGGGGGTCGGCACCGGTCGATCCTGCCGACGCGGGGGATGCGGCCGTTTGGGCGATCTCCTGCTTCTTCATCCGCGCCAAGGCGCGCGGCAGGGGCATCACGCATCGCCTCGTCGAAGGCGGCATAGGTTTCGCCCGCCAGAATGGGGCCCGGCTGCTCGAGGCGTGCCCGATGGACCTGTCTCGCGATTCGCGCTCGATCGGCCTGTTCGTCGGTTCGTCACGGGTCTTCGAGAAGGCGGGTTTCGAGCGGCTGGTGGAACGCAAGGCCGGTCGCCCGCTGATGCGGCTGGTGCTTTGATCGAGATGGTCTGCCCGGGTGCCGTTGTCGATCTCACCTTGCGGTTGCAGCGGTAATTTCATACCAGACGGACAAAGTCTTTCTTCTAGGTCAAACGGAGAATTCGCGTGAACCGTGCCCTGCCATTCGTGTTCCTTCTTGCGTTGAGTGCCCCTGCTTTCAGCCAGACCGCCGACAGTCAGGGTGCGAAGCAATTGTCCGACGACTTGTCCCGCTATGTCGGCAAGCAGGCCATCGACAAAGGCATTTTGAAGGTTTCGCTCGAAGGTGGCGCCTACAAGATCGTGTTCGATTTCAAGGCACTTGCCGCATCATTTCCGGACCAGAAACTGCTGAAGTTCGACTTCGCGCCCTATGCCTTGATGGTCAAGCCGCGCAGCGACGGGTCCTGGGATGTCTCCATGGATTTCTCCCAAACCGCCTCCTTCGAGTTCAACGGACCCGAGGGGCTGCAAAGCACTCAGTTTTCGATCAAGGACGGCAAGGGCTCGGGCGTCTACGATCCAAATCTGGCGGCCTTCACCAGCGGCACCAGCTCGATGGCCGGCATGACGATGGCATCGAAGGATGCCAAGCAGCACATGGAAGCCAGCACGGGCGCCGGCATCGCGACCGTTGCCGCGACCAAGTCGGCGACCGGGGGCGTCGATTTCACAACCTCGCAGAAGGTGTCGAGTTTTGTCGAAGCGATCAATTTCGATGACCCCGAGAGCGGGCTGAAATTCCCGGTCACCGTCAGGTCGCCTGAACTGTCGGTCGAAGCCAGCGGCAAGGGCGTGCGGACCAAGCCATTGCTCGATCTCCTGGCATTTGCGGTGGCCAACGAGGACGAGGCGACGCTGAAGGACAACCAGGCGCAGCTCAAATCGCTTCTGCTCGCCGCCTTGCCGCTTTGGCAGCGTATCGACGGGACCTACGGTTTCAAGGATTTTGCGGTGGAAAGCCCGGTCGGCAATTTCGGCGCCACCCAGCTCAGCACCGTGTTCGGCACCGATGGCGTCGCCCAGAACGGCACGATCACGTACGGCATCAAGGCATCGGGGCTGACCGTGCCGACCCAGCTTCTGCCGAGCTGGAGCGTGGGGTTGTTGCCCACCGATGTCGATTTGAACTTTGGCGGCGCCAATATCGATCTCGACAGCATGGCGAAGAAGGCGATCGAAGCCTTTGATCTCAATAAGAATCCACCGCTGTCGGCCGAATTCGGCGAGCAGCTTAAAGTCGACTTCATGGCCAAAATGCCGAAGGTCGTGCTTGGCCACAGCACCGTGAAGAACAAGGACACGGAGATCGCGCTGGAAGGCGAGATGACATTCCTAGGCGAAAAGCCCGAAGGAAGCGTAACCGTCGATGTCGCCGGCTTCGACAAGCTTGTCGAAGGCCTGCAGGAAGCGGCAAAGTCGGAACCGGAGGTTGGCCAATACGTGCCAGTCGCTCTCATGGCGAAGGGCTTTGGCAAGACGCTGCCCGATGGCCGGCTGGAATGGATCGTCAATGCCAAGGCCGATGGCTCGGTCACCGTCAATGGCGTCATGCTGAAGCCCGCCGATCCGGCCGTGGACGACAGCGTGGATGATGGTGACGGCGCCGATGACAGCGGAGACGACAGCGGCGGCGCAGGTGCGAACTGAACCCCTGAAGCTGGAGTTCAGAGCCCCAGCGCGCTTGCGATCTTGGGCGCTGCCTCGTGCCAGTCCTGGACGACGACCACATCGTCCGTCACCGGCGGCAGGAATGCGCGCAGCGAATTGTCGGCCATCAGGTGGAACAGTTCGGCGTCGGCGACCGATTCCCGTACCGACGCCAGATTGTGCGGCTGATCGTCGACGAAAACCACCGGTCGGCCGGCCCTGCCGCGAAGCTTGGCCACTGCCGGTCCTTTGGCCATTTCAGTGGTCAGAAGCGGGTAGCTCAGCCCAAGCGCGTCGAGATGGACGCGACGCACGGCACGGTGCTTGTGCGGCATGGCCGTCAGCAAGATGATTTCCGCGCGGTCGCCAAACCCTGCCAGGGCTTCTGCAGCGCCGTCAGTAATGTTTTGCCAATCGGCTTGCGCGTCAAAGAAATCGGCCAGCAGTGCCGTGACTTCGGGCTGTTCGATCAGGCGGCCGCTAGCGGTCTCTGCTATGTTGCCGGTCAGCCGAAACGAGGCCAGCGTCAGGCCATAGCCGCGCGCCTTGAGGAAATTCGGAAACGGCCGGATGAATTCGAGCACGACATCGTCGACATCGAGGACAAGCAAGGGTCGGTCGTCGGCTACCAGTTCTTCAATCTGGCGCGCGGTTTCCGGATCATCGCTCATATGGAATGCTCGTGGTTGTCGTCGCCCAGCGGCAGCGACCGCAGCGCCTTGCCGACAGCAGCCGGCGGCGTGCCGGTTTCCTCGGCAAAGCGCATCAGCGTCGGCTCGTGGGCAAGAATGAACTGCAGCACACCGGCCATGAATCCCGGTTCGCTGGCGGCTTTGCGGATTGAATGCGCCTCTATGCCGGTGATCGCCAGAAAGCGCGGCAGCAGCTCCGGATCGGAGGCGACGAAGCCCAGGGCCTTCACGGCAATCGATTCCGCTTCTTCACGCATTGACGCTGCGTTTGCCATCACTACCTTCGGTGCGTGGAATGAGTCTCTCCCGCAATAATGGCAAGAGTTGCTGGCGGCAAGCGGTTAGAGCGGCGCCCGAGGTGGAATCCAAACAGCTTTTCGCACGGTGGATTTCCGTTTCGTCAATCATATTGCCGTAAAGTGAAGCAGGGTTTGGTGCGTTCAGACATGGGCGCATGACGGTCGCCTTCGAAGCGGAAGGGCAGCCGGGACGGGAAATCGATGCCGAAGAAGGTTATGATCGTCGAGGACAATGAGCTCAATATGAAGCTCTTTCGGGACCTCATCGAGGCAAGCGGTTACGAGACCGTGCGCACCCGCAACGGTCTGGAAGCGCTCGATCTGGCGCGCCAGCACCGGCCGGATCTGATCCTGATGGATATCCAATTGCCTGAAGTGTCGGGGCTTGAAGTGACCAAATGGCTGAAGGAAGACGACGAGCTGCACGTCATCCCGGTCATTGCGGTGACCGCCTTCGCCATGAAGGGTGACGAGGAACGTATCCGCCAGGGCGGCTGCGAGGCTTATATTTCGAAGCCGATCTCGGTGCCGCGTTTCATCGAAACCATCAAATCCTATCTGGGCGATGCGTGATGTGCCCTTTCAGCCGAGCCGGAGCCTTGTGAAATGACTGCGCGGATCCTCGTCGTCGACGACATCCCTGCCAATGTGCGGCTGCTGGAAGTCCGGCTGCTGGCCGAATATTTCGAAGTGCTGACCGCCACCAACGGGCCGGATGCGATCGAGACCTGCGAGAACGGCAAGGTCGATGTCGTGCTGCTCGACGTGATGATGCCGGACATGGACGGCTTCGAGGTCTGTCGGCGGCTGAAGAGCGATCCGGCGACATCGCACATTCCGGTGGTGATGATCACCGCGCTCGACCAGGTTTCCGACCGCGTCCGCGGGCTCGAGGCCGGCGCCGACGACTTCCTGACCAAGCCGGTCAACGATCTGCAACTGATGACGCGAGTCAAGAGCCTGGTTCGCCTGAAGTCGCTGACCGACGAGTTGCGGCTGCGCGCCTCGACGACGCGCAACATCGGCATCGAGGAGTTGCTCAGCCGCAATTTCGCATCCGAGGACACGACGCCCAAAGTGCTTTTGATCGACGAACGCAAATCATCCGTCGAGCGCATTCAGAAGATGCTGCGCGACCGCGCCGATCTCGATATCTCCAGCGATCCGCATGCCGGTTTCTTCCAGGCCGCCGAGACGTCCTATGAATGCGTGATGATCTCGACCGCGTTCGCCGATTTCGATCCGCTGAGGCTCTGTTCGCAGTTGCGCTCGCTCGATCGCACCCGTTTCGTGCCGATCATCCTGCTGGCGGAGGAGGGCGAGGAGGAACGCATCATCCGCGGCCTCGAACTCGGCATCAATGATTATCTGATGCGGCCGATCGACCAGCAGGAGTTGACGGCGCGGCTGCGCACCCAGGTGCGCCGCAAGCGCTACAACGACCAGCTGCGCGCCAGCGTCACCCAGACCATCGAAATGGCGGTGACCGACGGCCTGACGGGGCTGCACAACCGCCGCTATCTAGACAGCCATCTGCAGACGCTGTTCGATCGCGCGGTGGCGCGGCGCCGGCCGCTGTCGGTGATGATCACCGACCTCGACCGCTTCAAGGCGATCAACGACGCGCACGGTCATGACGGGGGCGACGAGGTTCTGCGGGAATTCGCACGACGGCTGCGCAAGAATGTCAGGGGTATCGACCTTGCCTGCCGTTTTGGCGGGGAGGAGTTCGTCGTGGTGATGCCGGACACCGAGGGCGCGGTGGCCGAGAAGGTAGCCGAGCGCATTCGCGCCGAAATCGCCCAGGCGGCTTTCGCCATCGGGCAGGACGGCAAGGCGATCGAAGTCACGGTCAGCGTCGGCGTGTCGTCGGTGCTGAAGGGGGTGGACACGGTCGCGGCGCTGATGAAGCGTGCCGATCTCGCGCTCTACGAAGCCAAAAGCGGCGGCCGAAATCGCGTCGTCGCCAAGGCGGCGTAGCGATCCAGCCCCGATTATCCTGTCAACCTGACAGGGTTACCCGTTTACCTTAATCCAAGCGATTCGCGAGCCTTGGTTAAGAAACTGTTGATTTTCATAAACTCTTGCGCAACTGTGCAGGCCTAGACGAAGCCGGCACGAGGATAGAAAGCCGGCTCCGATCCTGGGAATACCCCATGATGCTCAGGTCCGCCGCATCTCCTGGGTCCGTGGGGTCGGCCGGCCGGCGCTGGCACATAGTGGCCTCCTCGTACCGCTGCCAAACGCCGACCGGCCCCCTTTTCTCCAAAAGAACATTAGAACTCCGTGCCAAAGCACGGAGGAATCTGCGTTTTTGCACGTGAAATCGGAATACCCGTTTTAGCCGTTCCTACACAGTTTCGCTGTGAGGGCAGCCAACGATGAGGGGAAGAGCACCCCTTCCATTTCATACATATGGCGCGCAAGAGGCTTGCGGCAAGACCCGGCTCCTCCCGTAAAACCGCGACCCAAGCCAGGGTGCGGAAAACGGGAGTTACGATAATGATTTCAGATCATGCGGTTGTGATCGCCGGGGGTGGTCCGACGGGATTGATGCTGGCGGGCGAACTGGCGTTGGCAGGCGTCGACGTTGCCATTGTCGAAAGGCGGCCGGATCAGAAGCTTGCCGGCCTGCGCGCGGGCGGCCTGCATGCGCGCACCCTTGAGGTGCTCGACCAGCGCGGAATTGCGGATCGGTTCCTCTCGGAGGGCCAAGTGAGCCCGGCCGTGGGTTTTCACATGATCCGCCTGGACATCAGCGACTTCCGAACCCGGCACAATTATCTGCTGGCACTGCGGCAAAACCACATCGAGCACATCCTGGCCGACTGGGTCGGCGAGTTGAAGGTACCGATCTATCGCGGACACGAGGTTACGAGGTTTACGCAGGACGACAGCGGCGTCGACGTCGAACTGTCCACCGGTCACCGCCTGAGGGCCGCATATCTGGTCGGCTGCGACGGAGGCCGCAGCACCATTCGCAAGGCGACCGGTATCGAGTTCGCCGGATGGGATCCGACGATGAGCTGGATGATTGCCGAGGTCGAAATGTCGGAAGAACCGGCATGGGGCTTCCGCAGCAACGCCTCCGGAATTCATGCCCTGGGCAAGATCGAGGGCGGCAAGAAGGTTGGCGTCGTGCTGACGGAGCCATGCCTGGAGGCGCGCGGCGACCCGACCCTGCGCGAGCTCAGCGAGGCGCTGACTGCCATCTACGGCACCGACTTCGGGGTCCACAGCCCGACCTGGCTCTCCCGCTTCACCGACATGACGCGCCAGGCTGCCGCATATCGCGACAGGCGCGTGCTGCTGGCGGGTGATGCCGCGCACATCCATCCGCCGATGGGTGAGCAGGGCCTCAATATCGGCGTGCAGGATGCGGTGAACCTTGGATGGAAGCTGGCCCAAGTCATCAAGGGGATATCGCCGGAAAGCCTGCTCGACAGCTATCACGCCGAGCGTCATCCGGTTGCCGCCCGCGTGTTGCGCAATACGATGGCGCAGGTCGCGCTTCGCCGCACGGATGACCGCAGCAAGGCCTTGGCCGACACTGTTGCCGAGTTGCTCGGCATGGATGAAGCCCGCAAGAAAATCGCCGCGGAGATGTCTGGTTTGGGTGTCCATTACGATCTTGGCGAGGGGCATCCACTGCTTGGGCGGCGAATGCCCGATCTCGATCTGACCACCGCCGGCGGGCCGTTGCGGGTCTTCACCTTGCTGCACGACGCGCGGCCCGTGCTGCTCAACTTCGGTGAGCCCGGCAGGCTGGATCTCGCGCCCTGGGCTGATCGGGTCCGGCAGATCGACGCCGGTTACGCCGGTATCTGGGACCTCCCGGTGCTCGGGAGGGTCGCCGCGCCCGGCGCCGTCTTGATCCGGCCCGATGGTTATGTGGCTTGGGCCGGGGCGGGAACCCAACAGGGGCTGGTGGACGCGCTGACCACCTGGTTCGGGTCGCCTGCTGCCTCAGATTAGCAGATACGATCGAAGCGCGATCGCGCGACCGCCTTGAAAGTATTGCGTCGCTCCCTCCGACAGGGCTCCTGACAGTTGGTTGACAGGAGCTTCCTTCTGTGCAGAAATTGGTTGGACCATTGGACCACTTGGAGGAAATGTGGACCAGAACAGCCTGCCACCCATTCAGACCACGGCGCGCGACGACGCCGTGTTGAAGGCGTTGGTGGGATTTGTTCGCGCCGAAGCCCTGCAGCCGGGTGAGAGACTTCCAACCGAACGCATTCTGGCCGAGCGGCTGAAGGTCAGCCGCAACACCGTGCGCGAGGCGCTGACGCGCTGGGAAGGGCTCGGCCTCGTCGAGAGGCGCCAGGGCAGCGGCACCTATCTCAAGGCGGCTGTTTCACACGATATGCTGCACATGCCGCTGACGCTGGCGGGCGGCAATGATTTCACCAGCCTGATGCAGACGATGGAGATCCGCCGCGCACTGGAGGCGGAGGCCGCAGCTCTTTGCGCCGAACGCGCCAGCCAGGCAGATATCGCCGAAATCGCACGCAAGCTCGACATCATGGAGCAGGCGTTCCGCACACGCGACGGCATGTCGTCGGAAGAGGATTGGGAGTTCCACCAGGCGATCTACCGGGCCTCGGGTAATCCGCTGTTCGAGCAGATCATCGCCGCCATGTACGAGTTGTTCCACCGCTTCTGGGAGCATCCGCTCGGCGTGCGCGACTTCGGCCACGCCAGCTTTCCCTATCACCGCACCATCTACGAACGCATCGCCGCGCGCGACCCGCAAGGCGCACGCGCCGAGGCGCTCAAGCTGATCGCCACCGTCGAAGACGATCTCAAGCGCGGTGCGGCCAAACTCCAACTTTCGAGCCAGACATGAACGAGCATCCATCAGGTTTCGATCACGACTATCTTGCCGAGGCCGCGACACTCTTGGCGCATGACGAACCGTTCCCTGGCGGCGCGGTGGTGCCGCCGATCTACCAGACCTCGCTGTTCACCTTCGCCAATTATGCCGAGATGGCCGATACCTTTGCCGGCAAACGAAAGCAGCCGATCTATTCGCGTGGCGACAATCCGACGGTGATGGAGTTCGAGGCGCGCGTGGCAGCGCTTGAGGGCGCAGAAGCCGCGCGCGGCTTTTCCAGCGGCATGGCGGCGATCAGCGCCACGGTGCTTGCGTTCGTTGGGGCAGGCGAGCGCATCGTGGCGGTGCGCAATTGCTATGGCGATGCCTACCGGCTGTTCGAGCGGCTGTTGCCTCGGCTCAACATCAAGGTCGACTATGTCGACGGCTCCGACCCGGATGCGGTCGCGGCGGCACTTCCCGGCGCCAAGCTGCTCTACCTGGAAAGCCCGACCTCGATGATGTTCGAGCTGCAGGACATCGCGCATCTGACACGGCTGGCCAAGGAACAGGGCATCGTCTCCACCATCGACAATTCCTGGGCGACGCCGGTGTTCCAGAAGCCGATCGCGCATGGCGTCGACCTGGTGCTGCATTCGGCCTCGAAATACCTTGGCGGCCACAGCGACACCGTCGCTGGCGTCGTCGCGGGTTCGGCCGCTCATATCAAGCACATCAACGAGCAGACCTATTCCTATCTCGGCGGCAAGCTGTCGCCATTCGAAGCCTGGCTGTTGCTGCGCGGCTTGCGCACGCTGCCGCTGCGCCTGCCGCACCACATGAAGAGCGGCCTGACCATCGCCGAACGGCTGAAGGCGCATGCCAATGTCGAGCGCGTCAACCATCCTGTCTATTCGAACCATCCGGGCAAGGCGACACTGGCCGGCTATGCCGGTCTGTTCTCCTTCGAGGTGACGGACGAGATCGACATCCCCGTCTTCGTCGATGCGATGAAATATTTCCGCATCGGCGTCAGCTGGGGCGGGCATGAAAGCCTGGTCGTGCCGGCCAAGGCGTCGCTGGAGCAGACGCCTGGCCTGAATTCGATGGCGCGCTTCGGCGTCAGCCCCCGAACCATCCGCTTCAATGTCGGATTGGAGAGTGTCGAAGACCTGTGGGCGGATGTCGCCCAAGCCTTCGAAAAAGCCAGAAAATAACAAGCGGGTTCAAAATGGGAGTCTTGAACATGAAAAAACTGACCGTCATGCTTGCCACCGTTGCGGGACTGGCGATTTCCGCCGGAAATGCCGTGGCCGATTCGACCCTGAAAATGGTCGAAGTCATCACCAGCCCGCCACGCACCGAGTTCCTGAAAAAGCAGATCGCCGAGTTCGAAACAGCCAATCCGGGCATCAAGGTCGAGCTGATCTCGCTGCCCTGGGGCCAGGCCTTCGAGAAATTCCTGACCATGGTGCAGGCCGGCGATACGCCCGACATCGTCGAAATGCCGGAACGCTGGATGGGCCTCTATGCCAACAACGCCCAACTCGAGGATCTTGGCCCCTATATGGCCAAATGGGACGACGCCAAAACGCTGGGCGACCGCGCCAAGCAGTTCGGCTCGACCGTCAACAACACCCAGTTCATGATCCCTTACGGCTACTATGTGAACGCGCTGTTCTGGAACAAGAAACTGTTCAAGGAAGCCGGCCTCGATGGTCCGCCGGCGACGCTCGATGATTTCATCGCCGACGCCAAGAAAATCTCTGCGTTGCCGGGCAAATATGGCTACTGCCTGCGCGGCGGGCCGGGCGCTTTCAACGGCATGCACATGTTCATGAACATCGCCGCCGGCAAGGGCGGCTACTTCAACGAGGATGGCACTTCGACGATCAACGAAGAAGGCTCGGTCAAGGGCCTGCAGATGCTGGCCGACATGTACAAGGACGGACTGGCGCCGAAGGATGCGGTGAGTTGGGGTTTCAACGAAACGGTCACCGGCTTCTATTCCGGCACCTGCGCCATGCTCAACCAGGATCCGGACGCGCTGCTCGGCATCGCCGACAAGATGAGCGCCGACGACTTCGCGGTGGCGCCACTGCCGGTCGGGCCGAGCGGCAAGTCCTATCCGACGCTGGGTTATGCCGGCTGGGCGATGTTTGCCAATTCGCAGCACAAGGACGACGCCTGGAAGCTGATGGCGACGCTTCTGTCGCCGAAGGACAATCTGGAATGGGCCAAGGAAGTCGGCGTCGTCCCGATCCACAACGGCGCCGACCAGGATCCCCATTTCAAGACCGAGCAGTTCAAGGGCTGGTTCACGGAGCTCAGCGACAGCTCAAAATATGAAATGGTGACGCCGCCGACGCATCTGGAGAACCTCGGCAATTTCGTCGACCAGGTGGCGATCAAGAATTTTCAGGAAGTGCTGCTTGGCCAGAAGACGGCCAAGGACGTCGCCGACCAGTGGGCTGCCTTCCTGACCAAGGAACAGCAGGATTGGCTGGCGAAGAACAAGAAGTAGTTTTTCTTCCCTTCTCCCCGTTCACGGGGAGAAGGTGTCACGAAGTGACGGATGAGGGGCGGCGCCACGCCTCGATAGGTTCGCGCTGCCCCTCATCTGCCTGCCCGTCCTCCGCAGCAGCTGCGGAGGGTGGACCGGCATCTTCTCCCCGTATAGCGACGGGGAGAAGGACGCTGTCCCCGACGCCGCTCCAGGGAGCTAGATCCACACCCAATGACCTACGCCGTGTCCGAAATACGATCCGCCGGCAAGCCGCGTCGCAAGCGGCTATCCCATGCCGCAATCGAGCCATGGCTCTATCTCAGCCCGGCGATCATCCTGCTGATCGTGGTGCTCTTGGTGCCGCTGGTCGTGGGCATCAGCTACTCCTTCCGCAAATTCTCCGCATTCAAGTCCGAATATGTCGGGCTCGGCCAGTATCAGGCGATGCTGTCGGATCAGGTGCTGGGGCAGGCGCTGGTCAACACGTTGTGGTGGACGGTCGCCAGCCTGTTCTTCCAGTTCTTCCTCGGCCTTGGCCTGGCGCTGCTGCTCGACAAGCCGTTTCGCGGCCGTAAGGCGGTGCAGGCGCTGGTCTTCCTGCCCTGGGCGGTGCCGTCCTTCTTGTCGGGCCTGACCTGGGCCTGGCTGTTCAATCCCATCATCGGCCCATTGCCGCACTGGCTGTTTGCGTTGGGGCTGAAAGCCGAGCCGACCAATGTGCTGTCCGATCCCTCAACCGCCATGTGGGGGCCGATCGTCGCCAATATCTGGTTCGGCATTCCGTTTTTCGCCATCACGCTCTTGGCGGCACTGAAATCCATTCCGTCGGAACTGCATGAGGCAGCGGCTATCGATGGAGCCTCGCCCTGGCAGCGCTTCACCAAGGTGACGCTGCCGTTCCTGGCGCCGACCATCGCCATCACCGTGATGTTGCGCACCATCTGGATCGCCACCTTCGCCGACCTGATCTTCGTCATGACCGAGGGCGGACCCGCCGGCTCGACCAACACGGTGCCGGTCTACATCTATGTCAGCGCCTTCAAGTCGCTGGACAAGGGCTATGCCTCGGCGGTGGCCGTGCTGCTGCTGGTCCTGCTCATTGCTTATGCGATCGCGCTGATCGGCATCCGTCGCACCCTGGTGAGGCACGTCTGATGATCGCAGGACGCTCAACCTCGCAGCGCTTCTTCGGCGGCATCGGCCTCTACGCGGCAATCGCGGCCTACGTGCTCTTTGCCCTGTTCCCGATCTACTGGACGCTAAAAATCTCGGTCACGCCGGAGCGGCTTCTCTATTCCGAAGGCATCACCTTCTGGCCGTCGCACATGACGCTGCAGAATTTCGTCACCGTGCTCGAGGCCACCGATTTTCCGCGTTATTTCCTCAACAGCGTCATCGTCTCGGTATCGACGGCGGCACTGGTGACAATCATCGCCACGCTCGCCGGCTATGCAATGTCGCGCTTCACCTTTCGCGGCAAGGCGGCACTGGCGCTGATGTTGCTTTTGACCCAGACCTTTCCGCTGGTGATGGTCATTCCGCCGATCTACCGCGTGATGGGTCAGATCGGCCTGATCAACAGCCTGACCGGGCTGATCATCATCTACACCGCCTTCAACACGGCCTTTGCCACCTTCCTGATGCAGTCGTTCTTCGACGGCATCCCGAAGGATCTGGAAGAGGCCGCGATGATCGACGGCTGCACCCGCGCGCAGGCGATGCGCAAGGTGATCGTGCCGCTGACGCTGCCGGGCATGGGCGCCACCCTCGGCTTCGTCTTCACTGCAGCCTGGAGCGAGCTTTTGTTCGCGCTGATGCTGATTTCCAGCGACGATCAGAAGACCTTTGCCGTCGGCCTGCTCACCTTCATCGGCAAGTTCGCCGTCGATTGGGGACAGATGATGGCGGCGTCCATCTTGGCGCTGATCCCGGTCTGCATCTTCTTCGCCTTCCTGCAACGCTATCTCGTCACCGGCCTGACCGCCGGCGCCGTCAAAGGATAGATCTATGGCCTCTGTTACGCTCGAAAAGGTCCGCAAGGACTATGGCGCCGTCCGCGTCCTGCACGCGGTCGACCTTGAAATCGCCGATGGCGAGTTCGTCGTCCTGGTCGGTCCGTCAGGCTGCGGCAAGTCCACACTCTTGCGCATGATCGCCGGGCTGGAGGAAGCTTCCGGCGGCGAGATCCGCATCGGCGAGCGGCTGGTCAATGACGTGGCGCCGAAGGACCGCGACATCGCCATGGTGTTCCAGTCCTATGCGCTCTATCCGCATATGGACGTGTCGAAGAACATGGGTTTCAGCCTGCTCTTGAAGAAGGCGCAGACGACGACGATCGATGCCAGGGTGGACGGCGCCGCCAAGCGGCTCGGGCTCGACACCTTCCTGCAGCGCCTGCCGCGGCAATTGTCGGGCGGCCAGCGCCAGCGCGTCGCCATGGGCCGTGCCATCGTGCGGGATCCCAAGGTCTTCCTGTTCGACGAACCGCTGTCGAACCTCGACGCCAAGCTGCGCGTCCATATGCGCGCCGAGATCAAGGCGCTGCACCAGCAGCTGAAGACGACATCGGTTTATGTCACGCACGACCAGATCGAGGCGATGACCATGGCCGACCGGATCGTCGTCATGCATGACGGGCTGATCCAGCAGGTCGGCGCGCCGCTCGATCTCTACGATCGGCCGGCCAACATGTTCGTCGCCGGTTTCATCGGTTCACCCGGCATGAATTTCCTACCGGCGACGGTTCGGGAGGGCGCTACCCCGGAGGCCGTACTGACCGACGGCCAGGCGCTGAGGCTGCCGGAAGGCCTGCCGCTCAAGGATGGTGACGCCATCACCGTCGGTTTGCGGCCCGAGCATATCAAATTGGCGGATGACGGCGCGTTGAGGGGCGAGGTGGGGGTGGTCGAGCCGCTCGGGCTTTCGACACAGTTCTACGTCAAGCTGGCCAGCCAGCAGCTTTGCGTCTTTGCCATGGGCCGTGCCGGCGTGAAGCCCGGCGACGAGGTACGGTTGGCGGCCGAACCACACCAGCTGCATCTATTCGATCCGAAGAGCGGTGAGCGCATCGGCTGAGGGGACTCAGCCAGGGCGGATGCGGGCAGCCGGATCAGGCGCAGTTATCGGGCGGGAATACACGGTAACGCTACATTTCAATTGGATAAAATAGCGGAACGTCCAAGAGACATTTCCGGAACCTAACAGGACCGCTTGGACCTTTGCGCGTAGAGCACAAGACCTTAGTCCCCCCGTCTTCTCAAAAGAACGGAGGTTATTTCGCCACGAACTAGGCCGCCGTCGGAGCTAGTCAACACCGACGGCGGCACCTGCAATATGGGTGAGTGGATTGTGTGCGGATATGGTGTGATCGCGGAAGGTGATGTAAATCGCTAACCGCGAGGGCTTCTTTTAGACAGCGGCGAGCTGTCCAACGGGTTCTCAGCCGACTTGGCCGATCGCCGCTCCTTCAGCCACAGGGACTTCTTTCTCCTTGCCAGGTTCTCGTCTCGAACGCTGTCTTCGGCGGTCACTCCGCCATGCATCGCGGCAATCACGTAGTCGGCTCTGTTGGTTCGAAAGTCGCCTTTTTGTACGGACATCGTTTTCTCCCAGTGCGAGGCATTTCCCCCCTTTTTGCCTGATACTGAAACTAACTGCCTATCCGTGGTGCAAGTCTACCAATCGGCGATTGTATTAAAACGATACACTCAGCAGGTATGGTGATGGCGCGATCGCACGAGAGGAGCCCATTCTGGCGGGGCTTCTTCATTGACCCGGTTGTGATCCTTGCGGGGGTGCCGCGGCGGGAGGGGTCGGAGCCTGCGGTGCGGGTTCCGTGGAAGGCGGGCGGGGCTGTCAGGCTGAGGCGCAGGCTGTGCGGCCTCTTCCTCAGTCAGAACCTGGTCAGTCCTGGCCTTGATCTCATCGGCCGTCTGCTGGCTTATCAGCCCGTTGCTGACGGCGAAGCCAGCAGCCAGAGCGACAAGGGCTGCAATGATTGCAGCTTTCAACTTCTTCGACATCCATAGGCGCCTTGTTCGTGACACCCAACCAGGGCCAAGGGTGCCGCAACCATGGCGAAGGGTCAATCCTTTGGCTGGAGTCTCTGCTCGGATGCAACGAAATCAATTGGCTACAAACGAAAAACGCCGCCCAATGGGCGGCGTTTCGGCATTGCAGCGGGAAACCCAGATTACTTGATCTTGGTTTCCTTGAATTCGACGTGCTTCTTGGCGACCGGGTCGTACTTGCGGAACGACAGCTTGTCGGTCTTCGTGCGGCTGTTCTTGCTGGTCACGTAGAAGAAACCGGTGTCGGCGGTCGACAGAAGCTTGATCTTGATGTTTGCGGCTTTGGCCATGATATCAGTCCGTTTGTTCGTGGGGTTTTGGCCGCTGGAGCACGGGGAAACACCCGGACGCGGGAAACTTGGCGCGACACATAAAGAACGCGCCCGGAAAGTCAAGCCCGGCAAGCCTCGTGCGATCCGCCTGAGCCTGCTGGTGAACGGAAATCATGCGGTTTCTGTCGCCGGTGCAGCAACCTTCTTCCAGTCTCCGGTCGTGTTCCACCAGCGATTCGGATTGGCGCGGTCGTCCAGCCCCTTGGAACGGCTGGCGAGAATCGGTTGAATGCGGATCACCGGTTCCTGATAGGAATGTGCTTGGAAAATCGCCTCGACGACACGAGCGGCCAGCGCCTGATCGTCCGGCAGTTCGAAGGAAACCTCGACCGTGCCGGGCCGCCGTCTCAATTCGGTTTCGGCGCCGGCGGCCGCACCGTCAAGCGGCCTGTAGCGTTCGATGCCGTGCGCCGACTGATAGGCATTGCGGTCGTATTTGCCCATGGCCAGCGGCGCAATCGCCACCACGGCATCCATGATGCGGTCGACGTCGGCGGCCGGAGCCTGGAACGTTACGAGCAGAAGCAGTGTCATTCGTAGCGATGTGGTTTCAAAGCCGCTGTCGATCATGGAAGTGTCCTCGAGTGTTTTGGGACGCCTTTTTAGCCCTGTGCTCCTGACACGGTTCTGTCAGCAGCCTGTCTCCGTGCCGTGCCAAATGCATGGCTGGCCACAGTCGCGCTACAGCAGGATCTTGCGAACCAACCTGACGGCGACCAAAGCGATATAGGCGGCGAAGAACAGGCCGAGCGACCAGCCGAAGCCGGACGGGCCGAACGCATCCATGCCGATGCCGATCGCCTGCGGGCCGAGCACCATGCCGACGCCGTAGCACAGCACGAAGGCGGCGTTGGCCGACGCCAGTTCATGGCCGGAAAGCTGCGAGCCGAGATGGGCGAGGCCGATCGTGTACATGGCAGCGACGACGCCGCCCCAGACGAACAGAAGCGCGGCCATCAAATGCCAATTCTGGGCGAAGAAGGGCATGAAGACGGTGCCGATAAGACCGACCGTGGCGCAGGCAATCAGCAGGTAGCGGCGATCGCTGACGCGGTCGCTGATCATGCCGATCGGGATCTGCAACAACACATTGCCGAGGCCGATCATGGTCAGCAGAAGGGCTGCATCGGCTTCGGAGTAGCCGATTCGGCTGCCGTAGATCGGGAACAGCGCAAAGCCGCCGGTTTCCACCGCGCCGAACACCAGCACGGCAGCGGTCGCCGACGGCACGAGCCAGATGTAGCGCAGAAAATTGCTGGTTTCGCCATCCGAGGCGATCGACGGGCTCTCGTTGCGTGCTGCCAGCACGGGTATGGCCGCCAGCGTCACCAACGCGATGATAACGCCGAACGGCCTGAAACCGGAACTGCCGAGATGGGCGAACAGCCACGGTCCGGCGGCAAAGCCGAGCGACAGGACAGTGGCGTAAATGCCGAGGACAAGGCCGCGTCGGTGCGGCGGCGCCGAGGTGCTGATCCAGAATTCGGACAGGATGAACAGCACCGTCAGCGCAATGTGCAGCACGATGCGCAGCGGAAACCACATCCAGAAATCGGGTGCGAAATGGAAGCCGACAAAGGCCAGCGCGCCGGCGGCGATCATGGCGATCATTGTCCAGGCAACGCCGAAGCGCATGGCGAGCGGGGTCGCCAGCGGCGCACCGGCGATCGAGGCGAGGCCGGCGACGGCGGTGTTGAGGCCGATCATCGAAGCCGAATGGCCGCGCGTTTCAAGGATGACGCTGAGCAGCGGCATACCGAGGCCGATGGCGATGCCGACGACGCTGATCGACGAGATCGCCGCCACCATCGGCAGCCAGTGTACGCGTTCGTCGCCCTGTGGTTGGGTATCGACCGTCATGGGATTCTGAATACTCTGTCTGTTTGATCTTACGCAATTCCGGGCGGAAAACCGCGTCACACTTTTCCTGGAATTGCTCTAGAGAAGTTCGCGGGTGAAGCGGCTGCGGACAAGCCGGTAGAAGGGCACGGGACCGCCAGGACGCAACAGCGGATCATGGGCGAGGCGCTTTTCCAGCTCGTCCAGGATCATTCGGGTGATATCGGGTATGTCGGCTTCCCTGGCCTTGGCGAGCGGCAGCCAGACCAGCTCTTCGAGCTCGTTGGTGGGACCGCCACCGGGCAGTTCGACGGCGACGTCGTCACGCCAGGCGCTGAAAAAGCGGGTGTCGAAGCGGCGCACCCGGTTGGGCGGCGTGATCGCGCGCGCGACGAAGCGCAGCATGTCCAGCGAGGGTTGCACGCCGTGTTCGGCAAAACCCTGCCAGTCGGACCTGGAGGTTGCGAAGGCACCCTTGCGGCCGATCAGCAGCCCGGCTTCCTCATAGGTTTCGCGGATGGCCGACAGGGCGATGGCGCGGGCTCGTGCGGCGCTTGTGCGGCCCGGCCCGGCGATCAGCCTGGCTTCCTGCTCCGGGTGCAAGGCGGCGACGACCGGTATGCGGCTGTCGGTCGGATCGGTGCGGCCGCCGGGAAAGACGAATTTGCCCGGCATGAACGCGTGGCCGGCATGACGGCGACCCATCAGAACCAGCACGTCATCGTCCTTGCGGTCGAGCAGGATGAGGGTTGCCGCGTCGCGCGGGCGGATGGGCCGGTCGCTATGAGCGATCATGCTCCGCTCGATCCTGTCGACTTCCGCCTTGGTCATACCGTCCATGCGCAGGACCTAGCGGAAACTTCTGGCAAGCGAAAGTGGCCTTTCACGGTCGGTATGTTGCACCAGGCAGCATTCTTGGCTGCGGCCTAGGCTTCGGGATGCGGCTCGATCACGTCGTGCTCGCCGCCGAAGCCGTGCATATAGAAGGCCCATTGCAGTCCGATGACGGCACCCTTGATCGGCTGCAGCAGCGCAACCGACAAAAGGATGGTCAGCGGTACCCAGATGGCGATGTGCTGCCATGTGGACAGCGTCGACGTCGCCTCAACGCCCATGAAGGCGCCCAGCACGATATGGCCGACGATGACTATGACGAGATAGGCGGGCAGGTCGTCGGCCCGGTGGTGATGCAATTCCTCGCCGCAGACACTGCATGTGTCGACGGTCTTGGTGAAAGCGCGAAACAGCTTGCCTTCGCCGCAATGCGGGCAGCGGCCGAGCAGGCCGCGCTTCATCGCCGTCCACAGCGGGCGCGTGGTCCGGCCCGAGTGATGTTCTCCGCCGAAAACCTGTTCTTCCATGGCTGTTGTCATCATCGTCTCCTGCCGCGCGAACCCGGTCGCGATTGCGACGCGCGGGCGCGGCCCTTGGCCTTGTGAAACGACCGCTTGGAGCCCGGCAGAGGCTTCGGGTCGGTCAACATCTCGAAGCGCATCGCCCCGGCCATCGGCGCCACCTCGATGAGTCGGACCTCGACACGGTCCGCGAGCTGATAACCTTTGCCCGAGCGTTCTCCGAACAGGGAGCGAGCGGTTTCATCGTATATATAGTAATCGCCGCCCAGAGTTGACACCGGGATGAAGCCATCCGCGCCGTACTGCGGCAATTGGACAAATAGTCCTGACTTGGTGACGCCGGAGATGCGGGCATCGAACCGGTCGTCGACGCGTTCGGCGAGATAGCTGGCGATCAGACGGTCGACCGTGTCCCGCTCGGCCGCCATTGCGCGGCGTTCCGTGCCGGAAATCAGCACCGCGACATCTTCGAGCCGTGCCGCTTCGTCCTGCGTCAGCCCGCCCGGACCCAATCCGAGTGCGGCAATAAGTCCGCGATGCACGATCAAATCGGCATAGCGGCGGATCGGCGAGGTGAAATGGGCGTAGCGGCGGAGGTTGAGACCGAAATGGCCGATGTTCTTTGGCGAGTATTCGGCTTGGCTCTGCGAGCGCAGAACCACTTCGTTGACCAGGCCTTCATTGTCGGCGCCGCGCACGCGCTCCAAAATGCCGTTGAACTGGCTTGGCTGCATCTGCGCGCCGCGCGCAAGTGACAGGCCCAATGTCTGCAGGAACTCGCGCAGCGATTCCTGTTTGGCCAGCGATGGCGCGTCATGGACGCGATAGACCAGTTCCTGTTTCTTCGCTTCGAGCGTTTCGGCCGCCGCGACATTGGCCTGGATCATGAATTCTTCGATGAGCTTGTGGGCATCGAGCCGGTCCGGCACGATGACGCGATCGACGGTGCCGTCCGGCTTTAGCACGATCTTGCGCTCCGGCAGGTCGAGTTCGAGCGGCTGGCGGCCATCGCGGCCGCGCTTCAGGATCGCATAGGCGTCCCACAGTGGCTTCAGCACGGTTTTGAGGATCGGGCCTGTCTTGTCGTCCGGCGCGCCGTCGATCGCCGCCTGAGCCTGCTGGTAGGCGAGCTTTGCCGCCGACTTCATCATGACGCGATGGAAGGAGTGCCTGAGCTTGCGGCCCTCGGCCGAAAAAACCATGCGCACTGCCAATGCCGGCCGGTCCTGGCCCTCGCGCAGCGAGCAGAGATCGTTGGAGATGCGCTCGGGCAGCATCGGCACGACGCGATCCGGGAAATACACCGAATTGCCGCGCTTCAGCGCTTCGCGGTCGAGTGCCGTGCCGTAGCGCACATAGGCGGCGACGTCGGCGATGGCGACAGTGGCGACCACGCCGCCCGGGTTCTTCTCGTCGAGATCCGGCGTGGCGAAGACGGCGTCGTCATGATCCTTGGCGTCGGCCGGATCGATGGTGATCAACGGCAGGTCGCGCCAATCCTCGCGGTGATCCAGCGTCGCGGGTTTGACCGCTTCGGATTCTGCGATGACGTCGGCCGGGAAGATATGCGGAATGTCGTGTGCGTGGATGGCGATCATCGAGACCGCCTTTTCGCTGGTCAGCGAGCCCAGCACGTTGAGCACCTTGGCCCTCGGCAGCCCATAGCGGGAAGCCCGCGCCGGCTCGACCTCGACCAGGTCACCGTTCTTGGCGCCGTTCTGGAATTCCTTGTCGACGATCAGTTCGGGCTGGCGCCGTTCCACCGGTTCGATGCGGAAGGTGCCGTCCTGCAAGATGCGAAAGACACCGAGCACGGCATCGGTACGTTTTTCGAAAATCTTCACCACCCGCCCGGTGTAGCCGGGGCCGCCCAGGGCGACGTTCGTGTCGTCGGCCGGAAAGGTCTTGGCCAGCACGCGGTCGCCAATGCCGGGCGCCGGTCCACTGCCACTGCGCGACAGGCGGATGGAAACGATGGGCGGCGGCCCATTGGCCGTGTGTTCGGTAGGACGCGCCAAGAGCACGCCATCGGCATCACGGTCAAAAATATCGAGGACCGTGACATGGGGCAGGGCGCCGACGCGGGCCAACCCCTTGCGTTCCTTGGTAAGGACGCCTTCGTCCTGCAAGTCGCGCAGCAGATCCTTCAGCCAGATGCGGTCGTCGCCGCGCAGTGCGAAAGCTTTCGCGATGTCGCGTTTGCCGGCGCGATCGGGATTTTCGGCGATGTAGCGCAAAATTTCGTCACGCGACGGCCGGTAGTCGTCCTTGACCTTGGCCCTGGTGTCGGCGGTGCGCGGATCGCCGTGGGTTCTGCCGGTGATCTTGCGCGCCACGCTGCCCTATCCTTTTTTCTTCGCGGCCGGCTTCTTCGCAGCCGGCTTCTTGGCGGCTGCTTTCTTGGTTGCCGGGGCCTTGGCCGCCGCTGCCTTGCGGAACGGCTTCTTGCCGCCGCCGCCCTTGGCTTCCTTCTCGGCAATCAGCGCCAGCGCGTCCTCGATGGTCACCGACTGTGGATCCCTGCCCTTGGGCAGGGTGGCGTTGACCTTGCCGAAATTCACGTAAGGTCCGTATTTGCCGTCGCGCACGACGATCTTGCCGCCGCCATCGGGATGGTCGCCAAGCTCCTTGAGCGCAGCGGCAGTGCCGCCATTGCGTCCGCCCTTGCCCTTCAACTGCTTCTCGGCGATCACCGACACGGCGCGGTTGAGGCCGATCGAGAACACGTCCTCGATGCTCTCGAGATTGGCATAGGTGCCGTCATGCAGCACGAACGGACCGTAGCGGCCGAGCCCGGCCGAGATCATCTTGGCCGTTTCCGGATGCTGGCCGACATCGCGGGGTAGCGACAGCAGCGCCAGCGCCTTTTCGTGATCGATCGATTCTGCCGTCCAGCCCTTGGGCAGGCTGGAGCGCTTGGCTTCCTTGCCGTCGCCGCGCTGCAGGTAGGGGCCGAAGCGGCCGCTCCGCAGCGTGATTTCCTCTGACGTGTAGGGATCCTTACCGATGACCTTGGTGCCGTCCTCGCCGCCGCCATTCTCGCCATTCGGATTGGCGGCGTCGCCGAGCTGGCGGGTGAAGGAGCATTCGGGATAGTTGGAGCAACCGACGAAGGCGCCGAACTTGCCGAGTTTCAGCGACAGATTGCCGGTGCCGCATTTCGGGCAGATGCGCGGGTTCGAACCGTCTTCGCGCGCGGGAAACACCAGCGGCGCCAGTTCCTCATTGAGCGCGTCGAGCACGTCGGTGACGCGCAGTTCCTTGATGTCGGCGACGGCACCGGAAAAATCCTTCCAGAAATCGCGCAGCACGTCCTTCCAGGCGAGCTTGCCGTCCGAGATCTCGTCGAGCTTTTCCTCGAGGGACGCGGTGAAGTCGTACTCGACATAGCGCTTGAAGAAGCTTTCGAGGAAGGCCGACAGCAGCCGGCCCTTGGCCTGCGGCACCAGCCGGCGCTTGTCGATGGTGACATAGTCGCGGTCTTCGAGCGTCTTCAGGATCGCCGTATAGGTGGAAGGCCGACCGATGCCGAGTTCTTCCAGCTTCTTGATCAGCGAAGCTTCCGAATAACGCGGCGGCGGCTCGGTGGTGTGCTGGGTGGCATTGATCGCCTGGCGGGCAAGCTGCTCGCCGGCACGGATTTCGGGCAGCCGACGGTTTTCCTCGTCTTCCGCATCGTCGTCCTTCTGGTCGGTGTAGGCGGCGATGAAGCCGTCGAAGCGAACGACCGAACCGATAGCACGCAGCTCGGCGGTGCGCGATCCGTTGACCGCTTCGATCTCGGCGGTGGTGCGCTCGATCTCGGCCGACTGCATCTGGCTGGCGATGGCGCGCTTCCAGATCAGCTCATAGAGCCGCATCTGGTCGGAATCGAGATATTGCCTGACCGATGCCGGGGTGCGCATGAAATCCGTCGGGCGGATCGCTTCGTGCGCTTCCTGGGCATTCTTGGCCTTGGCTGTATACTGGCGCGGCTTTTCCGGCAGGTATTTTGCGCCGAATTCCTTGGCAATGGCGTCGCGTGCGGCGTCGATCGCCTCGGGTGCCATCTGCACGCCGTCGGTTCGCATATAGGTGATGAGACCTGTGGTCTCGCCGCCGATCTCCATGCCTTCATAGAGGCGTTGCGCCACCTGCATGGTGCGGCTGGCCGAGAAGCCGAGGCCCGATGAGGCGGCCTGCTGCAGCGTCGACGTGGTGAAGGGCGGGCCGGGATTGCGCTTGGTCGGCTTGGCTTCGACCGACACCGCCTTGAAGGTTGCGCCATCAAGCATCGACTTGATGTCGTCGGCCTGCGCCTTGTTGGAAATGTCGAGCTTTTGCAGCTTCTTGCGGTCGAAGGCGGTCAGCCGCGCTTCAAAATTCTCGTTGCGCGGCGTGCCCAGCAGTGCGGCGATCTGCCAGTATTCCTCGCGGATGAAGCGCTCGATCTCGGATTCGCGGTCGCAGACGAGACGCAACGCAACCGACTGGACGCGGCCGGCCGAGCGGGCGCCCGGCAGCTTGCGCCACAGCACCGGCGACAGCGTGAAGCCGACGAGATAATCCAGCGCCCGGCGGGCGAGGTAGGCATCGACCAGCGGTGCATCGATCTGGCGCGGATTGGCCATCGCCTCCAGCACCGACGATTTGGTGATGGCGTTGAAGACGACGCGGCTGACCGGCTTGTCCTTCAGCGCGCGCTTCTGCTTCAGCACTTCCAGCACATGCCAGGAAATCGCTTCGCCTTCGCGATCCGGATCGGTGGCGAGGATCAGGCCGTCGGCGTCCTTGACCGCCTTGGCGATGTCGGCGAGGCGTTTGCCAGAGGCGGTGTCGACCGCCCAGGACATGGCGAAATCCTCATCCGGACGCACCGAGCCATCCTTGGCCGGTAAATCCCTGACATGGCCGAACGAGGCCAGAACCTTGTAGTTCTTGCCGAGGTATTTGTTGATTGTCTTCGCCTTGGCCGGCGATTCGACGACGACGACGTCCATGAGGTCTCATATCAGCTGTGGTGCGGCAGAAGAATTCCGCTGCGCGCGACGAAATCTCGTTCTATTTGTCGCTCACATGGCCGCGCTTTTGCATCCGGTCAAGGGGAAGCGCCCAAATTGCGGGCCGGTCCGCAGCAATACACTCTAAGAGTGTATGGAGAAAATCACAGAATTTTGGGAAAGGGAGATGTGGTGCCGAGCCGGCGAAAACGACCTAGTTTCACTTTTCCACCGAGTCGCGGAGTGACGGCCGGGAATAGCGTCGGTTCGACGCCAGAACGGCTGATTGATGCTGGCCGCCGGCGGCATGAAGCGATGCCCGGCGACCAGTCAGCAGGCGGGACTGGGATAGAGTGGCTTAGTCGGCCTTGACGATGTGCCAGACTTCGCCGACGCCGTCGCCGGTCACGTCGCCGGGCTTCTTGTCCTTTATGAAGGTGTAGACCGGCTTGCCGTCATAGGCCCACATCTTGGTGCCGTCGGTGCGGTCGACAACGGTCCATTCGTCATCCGCCTTGGCGCCGGCTTCGGCCTTCAGCGGCGGCCAGTTGGTGGCGCATTTGTCATAGCAGTTGGTCTTGCCCTTCTCGTCCTTGTCATAGGTGTAAAGCGTCATGCCGTTGGCGTCGGTGTAGATCTTGGTGCCATTGACCTCGGCTTCCTTCCACGCGTCGGCGGCGAAGGATGCGGCTGTGCTGAGTAGAAGCGCTGCCAGTCCTGCGGTTATGGTTTTCATGGAAATCTCCCTGACTGATATCTGGAGACGCGCGGGAAATCGCGGCCTCACAGCATCAACGCCTGCGGGCTGTGGTTTCTTCCTGGCAAGTGCGTCGGGCAATGGATGATCTTGCCAACACAATGGTGATTGGTGGACAAGGCTGCGCGTCGCTATATCGGCGTCACGGCATTGGAGTTCTTGGAAATGGCATTGGACATCGGCTATGTCAGCGCGATCGGGGCGGGAGCCATCTCGTTCCTGTCGCCTTGCGTGCTGCCGCTGGTGCCGCCCTATCTCTGCTACATGGCCGGCGTCTCGGTCGACGACTTCCGCGGCAATACGGGGGCGGCTGCAAAGGAAGGCGCACGCGGCGCGCTGCTCTTTTCCTCGATCGCCTTCGTGCTCGGCTTCTCGACCGTCTTTGTCGCGCTGGGCGCCGGCGCCTCGACCATCGGCCGGTTGCTGCGCGTCTGGCAGGAGCCGCTGGCAATGGGCGCCGGTGTGCTGATCATCCTGATGGGCCTGAATTTCCTCGGCATCCTGCGCATTCCGCTGCTGTCGCGCGAGGCGCGCTTCCAGTCGCAGGGCAAGCCGGCGAGTGCTGTCGCCGCCTATGTCATGGGGCTGGCTTTCGCCTTCGGCTGGACGCCCTGCATCGGCCCGGTGCTGGGGCCTATCCTGACGCTGGCAGGTGGCCGCGAAACGGTGGGCGAGGGTGCATTGCTGCTCGCCGCCTATTCGCTCGGGCTGGGCATCCCATTCCTGATCGCCGCACTGTTTTCCGGCACCTTCATGCGCTTCCTCGGCAAATTCCGCGTCCATCTCGGCCGCGTCGAAAAAGCGATCGGCGCGCTGCTGGTCGTTGCCGGCGTGTTTTTCCTCACCGGTGGCGTGCAGACCGTTTCCTACTGGCTGCTGGAGAATTTCCCGGTGCTGGGGCGGCTGGGGTAGGTCGCCTCGGTGGGAACGATGCACGGCAGCCCGCATTTGCACTGCCGTTGACCACACTTTTTCGAGCCGGGAGGCGAGAATGGTAGCCAAGGCGGACGTGCGAAAATTCTTCAAGGCCTATGAGAAAATCTACAATGACGCGCTCGCCGACACCGTCGATCTCAACGACGTCGCCGACATGTATTCGGCCGGTTTTGTCTCGGTGACGCCGGCATCGGTCATGGTTGGCGAGAATGGGGAGCAGTTGAAGGCCATCATGACAAAGGGTTTTGAGGCCTATCGTGCCCTCGGCAGCAAGAGGATGACCTGCAAGGACGTCTCTGTGACACCTGTCGACCAGGACCATTGCGTGGCTGAGGTAAACTGGTCCGGTGACTATGAACGCAAGGATGGGAGTCCCGTGACCATCGACTTTGCGGTCAACTATCTCGTCGAAAAGCGAGATGGCAAGCTGAAGGTGTTTGGCTGGATATCAGGTGACGAGCAGGCGGAATTCAGGAAACACGGCCTGTTGTAAGTGTGCTGACTGCCGAATTCCGTCTTAAGACCCGTTGAATAAGAGTCGGCTGCTCCGCCATGGCACCGGAATTTAACCGCATTGGTGAAGCATGGCGCCACTGCTAGCATGCTTTGATTCCCAACCCTTTTCATATGGTTGTCGTTCCATGAGCCAGAGATCCTGCCTGTCCGTCATCCTTGCCGCCGGCGAAGGCACGCGCATGAAGAGCGTGCTGCCGAAGGTGCTGCACCAGATCGCCGGCCTGCCGATGGTCGCCCATGTGGTGAAGGCGGCCGAAGCCGCTGGTGCCGGCAGCCAGGCGCTGGTGATCGGCCATGGGGCCGAAGAGATGCGCAAGGCGGCGGCGAAATTCGCTCCGAAGGCCGAGACCTTCGTGCAGGACAAGCGCCTCGGCACCGCGCATGCCGTGCTCGCCGCGCGCGATGCGATATCAAAGGGTTATGACGATATCCTGGTGATGTTCGGCGACACGCCGCTGATCGACGCGGATGCGCTGACCGTGGCGCGGCTGAAACTGGCGGAAGGTGCGGCCGTCGTCGTGGTTGGCTTCCGTCCGCCCAGCCCGACGGGCTATGGCCGGCTGATCGAAAAGGACGGCAAGCTGGTCGCCATCCGCGAGGAAAAGGATTGCTCCGAGGAGGAGAAAAAAATCGGCTTCTGCAATGCCGGGATGATGGCGGTAGCCGGCGCCCATGCGCTGAAGCTGCTCGATCAGGTCGGCAACAAGAATGCCAAGGGCGAGTACTACCTCACCGACATTGTCGAGATCGCCAGCGGGCGCGGCCTTGACGTCGTCGCCACCGAAGCCAGCTTCGAGAGCGCGCTCGGCATCAACAATCGCGCCGAACTGGCGCAGGCCGAGGGCATCTGGCAGGCGCGTCGCCGACACGAAGCGATGCTGTCGGGTGTGACGCTGATTGCGCCGGAGACGGTGTATTTCTCGCACGACACCGAGATTGGCGCTGACACCATCGTCGAGCCCAATGTCTGGTTCGGCCCGGGCGTGAAGATCGCCACGGGCGCCAAGATCCATGCGTTCAGCCATATCGAAGGCGCCACCATTGCGTCCAATTGCGATGTCGGGCCGTATGCGCGGCTGCGGCCGGGTGCGGATCTCCGGAACAAGGCCAAAGTCGGCAATTTCTGCGAGGTCAAGCAGGCCGTTATCGAGGAGGGCGCCAAGGTCAACCATTTGACCTATATCGGCGATGCCCGCGTCGGTGCGGGAGCCAACATTGGCGCCGGCACCATCACCTGCAACTATGACGGCTATTCGAAATTCTTCACCGACATCGGCGAGGGCGCCTTTGTCGGCTCGAATTCGTCGCTGGTGGCGCCTGTCACCATCGGCAAGGGCGGCTACATCGCCTCGGGCAGCGTGATCACCGAAAGCGTGCCCGACGATGCGCTGGCCTTCGGCCGCGCCCGCCAGAAGACGATTCCAGGCAAGGGCAAGGAATTGCGCGAGCGCTCTGCTTCGGCCGCGGCTGCGAAGAAAAAGTAAAACCGGCCCGCAAAAAACCGAACGATTGCAGTAACCGGATTGCAAGAGCGGTCTGTCATGGTGCATCGACAAGAATGAGCGTTCCGTTACACGGGACGAAATGCAATGTGACTTTCACGGCAGGCCGGCCATCCCTAAATAGTGCTGGTTTTCTGGGGATTCGGGGGCTTTCTGCATGTGCGGTATCGTTGGAATCGTCGGCCGCTCGCAGGTTGCGCCGCTCATTGTCGATGCGTTGAAGCGGTTGGAGTACCGTGGCTATGACTCGGCCGGCGTCGCCACCATCGAGCGTGGCGAACTCGCCCGCCGCCGCGCCGAAGGCAAGCTGATCAACCTGGAGCGCCGGCTCAAGGACGAGCCGCTCGACGGCACGATCGGCATCGGTCACACACGCTGGGCGACGCATGGCGTGCCCAACGAGACCAATGCGCACCCGCATTTTTCCGATGGCGTCGCCATCGTCCACAACGGCATCATCGAGAATTTCGCCGAACTGCGCGCCGAGCTGATCCGCGACGGCTATTCTTTTTCGTCGCAGACCGACACCGAGGTCGTGGCGCATCTGGTGGCGCGCGAACTCGCCAGGGGGCTGAAGCCGGTTGATGCCGCGCACCAGGCGCTGAAGCGGCTGGAAGGCGCTTTCGCGCTGGCCATCATGTTCAAGGGCGATGAAGACCTGATCGTCGGCGCGCGCAACGGTCCGCCGCTGGCTGTCGGCCATGGCGATGGCGAGATGTTTCTGGGTTCAGACGCCATCGCGCTCGCCCCGTTCACCAATTCGATCACCTATCTCGAAGATGGGGACTGGGCGGTGGTGCGCCGCGACGGCGTCACCATCTTCGACATCGACGGCACAAAGGTCGACCGCAAGCGCCAGCAGTCCCTCTCGACCAGTTTCATGGTCGACAAGGGCAATAGACGCCACTTCATGGAGAAGGAAATCCATGAACAGCCCGAGGTGATCTCGCACACGCTGGCGAATTATCTGGATTTTGTCGGCGGCGTCTCCAAGCCGCTCGACCTGCCTTTCGATTTCGCCAAAATCGACCGGCTGGCGATTTCGGCCTGCGGCACCGCCTATCTCGCCGGCCTGATTGGCAAGTACTGGTTCGAGCGCTACGCGCGACTGCCGGTCGATATCGATGTCGCTTCGGAATTCCGTTACCGCGAAATGCCGCTGTCGAAGAACGATGCCGCCTTCTTCATCTCGCAATCGGGCGAGACCGCCGACACGCTGGCCTCGCTGCGCTACTGCCGCAAGGCGGGGATGAAGATCGGCGCCGTCGTCAATGTGCGCGAATCGACGATGGCGCGCGAATCCGACGTCGTGCTGCCGACGCTGGCGGGACCGGAGATCGGCGTTGCCTCGACCAAGGCATTCACCTGCCAGCTGTCGGTGTTGGCATCGCTAGCCGTGCGTGCCGGCGTGGCGCGCGGGACAATCTCGAAGCAGCAGGAAAAGACCTTTGTGCGCGAGCTTTCGGAAGCGCCGCGCTATGCCAATCAGGTGCTGAAGCTCGACCATCAGATCGAAAAGATCGCGCGCGACCTCGCGCACTATAAGAACGTGCTCTATCTCGGCCGCGACACCAATTTCCCGCTGGCCATGGAAGGCGCGCTAAAACTCAAGGAAATCTCCTATATCCACGCCGAAGGCTATGCAGCCGGCGAACTGAAGCATGGCCCGATCGCACTGATCGACGAGAACATGCCGGTCATCGTCATCGCGCCGCACGACCGCATTTTCGAAAAAACCGTGTCGAACATGCAGGAAGTGGCGGCGCGCGGCGGCAAGATCATCCTGATCACCGACAGCAAGGGCGCGGCGCTGACGAGCGTCAAGACGATGGAGACGATCGTGCTGCCGGACGTGCCGGAAATCATCTCGCCGATCATCTACGCGCTGCCGATCCAGATGCTCGCCTATTTTACCGCCGTGTTCATGGGCACCGACGTCGACCAGCCGCGTAATCTGGCGAAATCGGTGACGGTGGAGTAGGCCTCATCCTTTCGTCATCCACGGGCGGAGCGGGAGCGAAGCTCCTGCGCAGACCCGAGGATCCATTCCGTGACGGTGGTGGCGGATCAAGCGGTGCAGAACTTGGCGCTACCACCCAGTCCCGCGGAAAAGTTCGAACCACTCCGGATTGGCCTTTCCGATCAGTTCGATCTTACATTGACGCGGCCAACGTTTCAGCGACTTCTCGCGCTGGATCGCATCGGATCGTTTGTGACGCCAATATAGATGGTGCCGCGTTTCCGGCTCGCAGTTAAATAGACATAGCCCGTCATGAACGAAGTATAGCGACCGAACGATCCGCCGACCATCTTGAGGGGTTGCATTCTTCGGCCGACGTCACGGAATGGATCCTCGGGTCTGCGCCGCGTCGCTTCGCTCCTTGCTCCGCCCGTGGATGACGAAGGGGAGGGATGTTTCGGCTAATCGCGAACGTATGCTGCTTCCGTTTGGATTGCTTCGCTGGAAGCGGCGGCATAATCCGCTCTTTAAAAACTTCGCAGTTCCAAAGCTTCGTCCGGTTCACTAATGTTGCGCTGCAATCCGCGCCTCCGGTGAATCATGTCCGACGCTCCCAAGACTTCCGGCGTGACCCGGCTGAGGAACTATTTCCTCACGGGCTTCATTGTCTGCGCGCCGCTGGCGATCACCGCTTACATTGCATGGTCTTTCATCGGCTGGGTCGATTCCTGGGTGAAACCCTATATTCCGGCCCGCTACAGCCCTGACACCTATTTGTCGTTTCCGGTGCCGGGGTTCGGGCTGATCGTGGCGCTCATCCTGATCACGCTGATCGGCTTCCTGACGGCCAACATCGTCGGCCGCGCCATCGTCAATTTCGGCGAGCGCCTGCTTGGCCGCATGCCGCTGGTGCGCGGCATATACGGTTCGCTGAAACAGATTTTCGAGACCGTGCTGTCGAACAAGGGCGACATGTTCCGCCAGGTCGGGCTGGTCGAATATCCGCGCAAGGGCGTGTGGTCGCTGGTGTTCGTCGCCAGCGAGAAGGAAACCGAGATCAACCAGAAGCTCGACCAGGAAGGCGATCCGCTGATCGCCGTGTTCATGCCGTGCACGCCGAACCCGACCACCGGATTCCTGATGTATGTGCCGAAGTCGGACATCGTGCTGCTCGACATGACGATCGAGGACGGCGCCAAGCTGATCGTCTCGGCCGGGCTGGTGGCGCCCGAGGTCAAGCAAATGGTTGTCGTGAATGGCGAGCCGATCGAGGGGATGCTCGCCAACCCGTCGGTTGCCGCCCTGGCTCAGCCGGCGCGCAGGAGCCGCACGGCCTCGTCGCGGCCGAACAAATAAAGCAGCAGGCGCAACGCCTCGCCACGCTGCGATTGCAGCTCCGGGTCGCGCGACAGGATCAGCCTGGCATCGTCGCGGGCGGCCTCCAGAAGATCGGCATGCGCCTCGATGCGCGCCACCTGGAAACCCGGCGTGCCGGACTGGCGGGTGCCAAGCAATTCGCCTTCGCCGCGCAGCTTCAGGTCCTCCTCGGCGATCAGGAACCCGTCCTCGGTCTCGCGCATCACCGACAGCCGGCGTTTCGCGGTCTCGCCGAGCGGGTCCTTGTAGAGCAGCACGCAGGAGGAGGGCTTGTCGCCACGCCCGACCCGGCCGCGCAACTGATGCAATTGGGCGAGGCCGAAGCGCTCGGCGTGCTCGATGACCATGACGGTGGCGTCCGGTACGTCGACGCCGACCTCGATGACCGTGGTGGCGATCAGGATGCGTGTCTCGCCCTGCTTGAAGGCGCGCATCGCCTCGTCCTTGTCGGCACCTTTCATGCGGCCGTGAACGAGCCCGATACGGTCGCCGAACAATGGTTTCAGCGAGGCGAAGCGGTCCTCGGCCGACATCAGCTTGATTTCTTCGGATTCCTCGACCAGCGGACAGATCCAGTAGATCTTCTGGCCGCCGGCCACCGCCTCGACCATGCGGCCGATCAGTTCATCGAGCCGCTCCAGCGGCAGAGTAACGGTACGGATCGGCTGGCGGCCGGCCGGTTTTTCCGTCAGTTTCGACACGTCCATGTCGCCGAAAGCGGTCAGCACCAGCGTGCGCGGGATGGGAGTGGCCGTCATCACCAGCATGTCGGGCGCATCGCCCTTGGCGGTGATGGCGAGCCGTTGATGGACGCCGAAACGGTGCTGCTCGTCGATCACGGCAAAGACCAGGTCGTGGAACATGACCGTCTCCTGGAACAGCGCATGGGTGCCGACGACGATGTCGATCTCGCCGCTTGCCAGGCCGGCCAGCGTATCAGCGCGTTCGCGGCCCTTCTCGCGGCCCGTGAGGATGGCGATGCGCAGCCCGACCTTGGCGGCAAGCGGCGTGATGGTCGCCAGATGCTGGCGCGCCAGGATTTCGGTCGGTGCCATCAAGGCCGCCTGGCCGCCAGCCTCGACAGCCCGCGCCATGGCCAACAGCGCGACGACCGTCTTGCCGGAGCCGACATCGCCCTGCAGAAGCCGCAGCATGCGCTCGGGATCGGCGAGGTCGGCATTGATTTCGGCCAGCGCGAACTCCTGGCTCGGTGTCAGCGAATAGGGCAGTGCGGCTCGCAGTTTTTCGACGATGCGGCCGTCGCCGACCAGAGGGCGGCCGGACAGGCGGCGGACTTTTGCCCGCACCAGCGCCAGCGAGACCTGGCCCGCCAGCAGCTCATCATAGGCGAGGCGCCGCCAGGCAGCGCCATCGACGGAGACATCGATCGGGTCGGCCGGATTGTGGATGCGGGCAAGCGCGCCGGCAAAGGAGGGAGACGTGTGGCGGCGCATGAAAGCGCCGTCCTGCCATTCGGGAAATTCGGGCACACGCGCCAGCGCCTGGCCGATCGCCCGGCGCAGCACCTTGCCCGAGAGCCCGGCTGTCAGGGGATAGACCGGTTCGACCAGCGGCAGGTTTTCCGCCTCGCTGGCGAGCGCGATGTGGTCGGGGTGGACCATGCTCGGGCGGCCGTTGAACCATTCCATGCGGCCGGAGACCACGACATGCTCGCCCTCGGGCATCGCCTTTTCGAGATAGGAAGCGTGAGCATGGAAGAAGGTCAGCGCGATCTCGCCGGTGTCGTCATGGGCTAAGACCCGGTAAGGCACCGACCTGTTGCCGCGCGGCGGCGGCTGGTGGCGGTCGATGCGCACCTCCAGCGTCACGATCTGGCCCTCCGCGGATCCTGCGATGCCCGGCCGGCTGCGCCGGTCGATGACGGTGTGCGGCAGCACGAACAGAAGGTCGCCCGCGCGGGCGGGGCGGTCACCCAGATCGGCCGGGACAACCTTCTCGATCAGCGCGCCGACTTTCGGTCCGACGCCGGCAAGCGAGGTGATCGGGACAAACAAGGGATCGAGGATGGAAGGTCTCATCTGAGAGAAACCATGCGGTGTCTGCGCTCACCCCCCTCTGGCCTGCCGGCCATCTCCCCCTCAAGGGGGGCGATTAGCAGTTCTGACCTCGCCCGCCTTGCGCAGTTGGAAATTGGCGAAAGCAGTCGTGCCATACGATCTCCCTCCTTGAGGGGGAGATGTCCGGCAGGACAGAGGGGGGTGCTAGCGCCGATACTGTCAGGAATGTTCGTCACACCGAGATGTTAGACGCCAACCGGGCCGTTGCAAGGCTGACAGCCCCTTCTATCCACGCTATATGCGCCCGCAGCAAGCAAGGATGCGGCACGATGACCGGAACGACGAGATCAAGCGAGGGGCTCGACGTCCGCCGCCGCAAGCTTCTGTTTCGCTCCTGGCATCGCGGCATGCGCGAGATGGACCTTATCCTCGGCACCTTCGCCGACGCTGAGATCGGCGCCTTGACCGGCGACGAAATCGACCAATATGAGAGGCTCCTCGACATTCCCGATACCGAATTCCTGCCCATGGTCACCGGCGAACGCCCGGTGCCGGCCGACATCGATTGTGCCGTCCTGCAAAAGATCCTGGCTTTCCGCCGTTCTCTGACATTCTGAACACAAGCAATTCCAGGAAAAGTACGAAGCGGTTTTCCGTGGGGAATTGCGATAAAACAAGACCGTGATTTGATGAGCCTCATTCCCACCATCGGTTTGCCGAAAGACCGCGCCGGTCAGTTCATCGTCGACGGCGTCGCCGATGGCTACGAAGCCTTTGCGCTGGTGCAGGCAGCACTCGAGATCGCGCCCGACAAGCCGGTTCTGTTCGTCGCGCGCGACGGTCAGCGCCTGCCGGCGATCATCGAGGCGCTGTCTTTCGCGGCCCCCGGCCTGCCGGTGCTGGAACTGCCGGCCTGGGATTGCTTGCCCTACGACCGCGTCTCGCCCGGCTCGGATGCGGCCGCCAAGCGCCTCGATGCACTGACCGCCATGATCGCGCTGGCGAAGAAGCCGCACCGCGCCGTCATTCTCACCACCGCCAATGCGCTGCTGCAGCGCATTCCGCCGGCGGATCTCGTCGAGGCACAGACCTTCCACGCCAGGCCCGGCAACCAGATCGACATGAACGTACTGGTGTCGCGACTGGAAACGTCCGGTTTCGAACGCGTGCCGACCGTGCGCGGTATCGGTGAATTCGCGGTGCGCGGCGGCATTCTCGACCTTTTCGCCCCCGGCTGGACCGAAGCGCTCAGGCTCGACTTCTTCGGCGACACGCTGGAATCGATCCGTGTCTTCGACGCCGCCACGCAGCGCACCACCGGCCAGCGCAAGTCGATGGCGTTGCAGGCGATGAGCGAAGTGGCGCTGACGCCGGAAACCATCAGCCGTTTCCGCCGCTCCTATATCGAAGCCTTTGGCGCTCCACAGCGCGATGACGGGCTCTATGCAGCAGTCAGCGAAGGCAGGCGGTTTGCCGGCATGGAACACTGGCTGCCGTTTTTCTATGAGCGGCTGGAGACGGTGTTCGACTATCTGCCTCACACGCCTGTCATCTTCGACCATCTGGCGCATGAGGCGCTGGCCGAGCGCCACACGCTGATCCTCGACCATTACGAGGCGCGCAAGAAGCAGGCGGACGGTGCCTTGAAGGACGCCGTGCCCTACAAGCCGGTCGCACCGGACCTGCTCTATCTCTCCCCGGAAAACCTGATTGCCTCGCTAGGGCCGCGTGAAGCGATCGACTTCACGCCGTTTGACGCGCCTGACGCCGGCGCGAAAAAGGTTTTTCATGCCGGTTCGCGCCCTGGCCGCAGCTTTGTCGAGGAACGCGCCGACCCGAACGTCAATGTGTTCGACGTAGTCGTCAAACACATCGCCGATGAGCGCGCGGCGCGCCGCCGCGTCGTCATCGCCGGCTGGACCGAGGGCTCGCTCGATCGGCTTGGCCAGATCCTTGCCGAACACCATCTCGGCAACCTCAAGCAGGTTGCAACGCTGGCGGAAGCCGAAAAGCTCGAGCCGGGTCAGGCGGCCTTGGCCGTGCTGCCGCTCGAATCCGGCTTCGAAACCGAAAAACTGGTCGTCGTTGCCGAACAGGACATTCTCGGCGACCGGTTGATCCGGCGCTCGAAACGCAAGAAGCGTCCCTCGGATTTCATTGCCGAGGCCTCGGCATTGTCGGCCGGCGACATTGTCGTCCACGCCGACCACGGCATTGGCCGGTTTATCGGGCTGCGCACCATCGAAGCGGTCGGTGCACCGCATGACTGCCTGGAAATCCACTATGCCGGCGACGACCGGCTGTTCCTGCCGGTCGAGAACATCGAACTCCTGTCGCGCTATGGTTCTGACACAGCCGAGGCGACGCTGGACAAGCTTGGCGGCGGCGCCTGGCAGTCGCGCAAGGCGCGGCTGAAGAAACGCCTGCTTGACATGGCCGGGCAGCTGATCCGCATCGCCGCCGAGCGGCAAATGCGCTCCGCACCGCCACTGGTGCCGGCAGAAGGCCTCTATGGCGAGTTCGCGGCCCGCTTTCCCTATGAGGAGACCGACGACCAGCAGACGGCGATCGACTCGGTGCGCGACGATCTGGCCGCCGGCAAGCCGATGGACCGGCTGATTTGCGGCGATGTCGGCTTCGGCAAGACCGAAGTGGCGCTGCGCGCTGCCTTCATCGCGGCGATGGAAGGCTTTCAGGTGGCGGTTGTGGTGCCGACGACATTGTTGTCGCGCCAGCATTTCAAGACCTTTTCGCAGCGTTTCTCCGGCCTGCCGATCCGTGTCGGCCAGGCGTCGCGGCTAGTCGGCGCCAAGGAACTGGCCGAGACCAAGAAAGGTATCGCCGAGGGCCAGGTCGACATCGTCATCGGTACGCATGCGCTGCTCGGTTCCGCAATCTCGTTCAAGAACCTTGGCCTGCTGATCATCGACGAAGAGCAGCATTTTGGCGTCAAGCACAAGGAGCGGCTGAAGGATTTGAAGACCGACGTGCACGTGCTGACGCTGTCGGCGACGCCGATCCCGCGCACGCTGCAACTGGCGTTGACCGGGGTGCGCGAACTGTCGCTGATCGCCACGCCGCCGGTCGACCGCATGGCGGTGCGCACCTTCATCTCGCCCTTCGATCCGCTGGTCATCCGCGAGACGCTGCTGCGCGAGCGCTATCGTGGCGGCCATTCCTTCTATGTGGTGCCGCGCATCAGCGATCTCTCGGAAATCCAGGATTTCCTGAAGGAATCCGTGCCGGAGTTGAAGGTGGCGGTGGCCCATGGCCAGATGCCGCCGGGCGAACTCGACGACATCATGAATGCCTTCTACGACGGCCAGTACGATGTGCTGTTGTCCACGACCATCGTCGAATCCGGCCTCGACATCCCGACCGCCAACACGCTGATCATCCATCGCGCCGACATGTTCGGCCTGTCGCAGCTTTACCAGTTGCGCGGCCGCGTCGGCCGCTCGAAGGTGCGCGCCTATGCGCTGTTCACGCTGCCGGCCAACCGCAAGCTGACCGACACCGCGGAGCGGAGGCTGAAGGTGCTGCAATCGCTCGATACTCTGGGCGCCGGCTTCCAGCTCGCCAGCCACGATCTCGATATCAGGGGCGCCGGCAATCTTCTCGGCGAAGAGCAGTCCGGCCACATCAAGGAGGTCGGCTTCGAGCTCTACCAGCAGATGCTGGAAGAGGCTGTCGCCGAGGTGAAGGATTCCGGCGAGGTCCAGGATGGCGGCTGGTCGCCGCAGATTGCCGTCGGCACGGCGGTGATGATCCCGGAAAGCTATGTTCCGGACCTGCAGCTTCGGCTGGCGCTTTATCGCCGTCTCGGCGATCTCGAGAACACCGAGGAAATCGACGCTTTCGGCGCCGAGCTGATCGACCGCTTCGGCCCGCTGCCGGAAGAGGTCAAGCATCTGCTCAAGATCGTCTTCATCAAGGCGCTCTGCCGCAAAGCCAATGTCGAGAAGCTCGACGCCGGGCCGAAGGGCGTCGTCATTCATTTCCGCAAGCGCGAATTCTCCAACCCGGTTGGGCTCGTCCGGTTCATCGGCGAGCAGGGCTCGCTGGCCAAGATCCGGCCGGACCACAGCGTCGTCTTCGTACGCGATTGGCCAACCCCCGAGAAGCGATTGGCGGGCTCGGCGGTGGTCATGACGCAGTTGGCGCGGCTGGTGGAGAAGGCGGCATAGCCCGCCCGGACCATTCGCCAGCGCTTGAATTCCGGTCTAGAATACGAAAACGGCTTCGTGTATGGAGCCGCCATCCCATATAGGGGCTGGAGTGGGGGCGAGGGTGCTCGCCGGAAAGAGTGTTGGTGCAGCGATGACGAAATGGTCGCCGAATTCGTGGAGAGCAAAGCCGATCAAGCAGGTTCCTGCCTATCCGGACCTTGCCGCGCTGAAGAACACGGAGGCCCAGCTCGCAACCTTTCCGCCGCTGGTTTTTGCCGGTGAGGCGCGCAAGCTGAAGAAGCAGCTCGCTTCTGTCGCCGCCGGTGACGCATTCCTCCTGCAGGGCGGCGATTGCGCCGAGAGCTTCGCCGAGCATGGCGCGGACAACATCCGCGACTTCTTCCGCGTCTTCCTGCAGATGTCGGTGGTGCTCACCTTCGCCGGCGCGCAGCCGGTGGTGAAGGTCGGCCGCGTTGCCGGCCAGTTCGCCAAGCCGCGATCGTCCGACAACGAGACCAAGGGTGAGGTGACGCTGCCCAGCTATCGCGGCGATATCATCAACGGCATCGAATTCGACCCCAAGTCGCGCATTCCGGACCCCGCTCGCCAGGAGATGGCGTATCGCCAGTCGGCGGCGACGCTCAACCTTTTGCGCGCCTTCGCGCAAGGCGGCTATGCCAGCCTGGAGAATGTGCACCGCTGGATGCTCGGCTTCGTGTCCGACAGTCCGCAGGGCGAGAAATACGAGTCTCTTGCCAACCGCATCACCGAGACGATGGACTTCATGAAGGCCGTCGGCATCACCTCGGAAACCAACTACGCGCTGCGCGAGACCGATTTCTACACCAGCCACGAGGCGCTGCTGCTCGGCTATGAGGAGGCACTGACGCGTGTCGATTCGACCTCCGGCGACTGGTACGCCACCTCGGGTCACATGATCTGGATCGGAGACCGCACCCGCCAGCCCGACCATGCGCATGTCGAATATTGCCGTGGCATCAAGAACCCGCTCGGCCTGAAATGCGGTCCGTCGCTGATGCCGGACGGCTTGCTGGAGCTGATCGACCTGCTCAATCCCGAGAACGAGCCCGGCCGGCTGACGCTGATCGCCCGCTTCGGTTCCGACAAGGTCGCCGACCATCTGCCGAAGCTGGTTCGCGCGGTGCAGAAGGAAGGCCGCTCCGTGGTGTGGTCGTCGGATCCGATGCACGGCAACACGATCGAGGCCGCCGGCTACAAGACGCGGCCGTTCGACCGCATTCTGAAGGAGGTGCAGACCTTCTTCGAGGTGCACCGCGCCGAAGGCACGCATCCGGGCGGCATCCATGTCGAAATGACCGGCAAGAACGTCACCGAATGCACCGGTGGCGCACGCGCCATCACCGCCGAGGAATTGCAGGACCGCTACCACACCCATTGCGACCCGCGCCTCAATGCCGATCAGGCGATCGAACTGGCCTTCCTGGTCTCGGATCTGTTGAAGAAGAGCCACCCGGTGCAGCACAAGCAGGTTGCCAACGGCTGATTTTCGCGCAGTCCGAATAAGATCCACGAAAGGGCGTCCGAGAAATCGGGCGCCTTTTATGTCTGCGCTAGAGCGATTCCTATTTTGAGAGAATCGTAGGATTCCCAAAGCCGGATGTTTGTGATTCAAGATGCTGGCTGGATTGGAGGCCAG